>CAZKQM010000011.1:0-1525 GCA_964554895.1 uncultured Maribacter sp.
GCATCAGAATCTACCGTATCATCTCCACCTTGATTAGCAAGTGATAACTCAAAACCATCTGGTGCAACAAACATTACAACATAACCCATGTTTGGAGCTAAATCTGTAAAGCTGTAGTTACCATTGGCATCTGTAGTTACTGTGTCTAATACTGCTCCATTACAATCTAAAAGCATTACAGTAACTCCTTCAACACCTTCTTCGCCTGGATCTTGGATACCATCTTGGTCCTCATCTAGGAAAACAGTATCACCCAATGATGCTCCAGGTAAAAAGATACCTGCGTCAAGCGTTGGATTGTTCTCTCCTGGTGCTAAATCAGTACATGGAGTTTTTCCATTTTCATCTGCATCAGAATCTGCTGCATCGTTACCACCTTGATTAGCTGGTGATAATTCAAAACCATCTGGTGCAACAAACATCACGATATAATCCATGTTAGGATCTAATTCCGTAAAGTTATAGTTACCATTGGCATCTGTAGTTACAGTATCTAATACATCTTCATTACAATCTAAAAGCATTACAGTAACTCCTTCAACACCTCCTTCGCCTGGATCTTGAATACCATCTTGGTCTTCATCAAGGAAAACAGTATCACCCAATGAAGCTTCAGGTAAAAAGATACCTGCGTCAAGCGTTGGATTGTTCTCTCCTGGTGCTAAATCAGTACATGGAGTCTTGCCATTTTCATCTGCATCTGAATCTGCTGCATCGTTACCACCTTGATTAGCTGGTGATAATTCAAAACCATCAGGAGCAACGAACATCACGATATAATCCATGTTAGGATCTAATTCCGTGAAGTTATAGTTACCATTGGCATTTGTAGTTACAGTATCCAATACATCTTCATTACAATCTAAAAGCATGACTGTAACTCCTTCAACACCTTCTTCTCCTGGATCTTGAATACCATCTTGGTCTTCATCAAGGAAAACAGTATCACCTAATGAAGCCCCAGGTAAAAAGATACCTGCGTCTATAGTTAAATCATCTTCATCAGTAACTTCGAAACAGTCTGTGACGCCGTTTTGATTAGCATCAGAATCAGTTGCATTATTACCAACATTAGATGTTGTAAACTCAAAACCTTCAGGAATATCTCCAAAAACGATATAGTACTCACCTGAATTTGGACATACCATAAAGTTATATGCACCGGCTTCCCCTGATTCGTTGTCTGCAGTTGTAGTAGAATCTACTAGGGTGCCACCAGAATTATTTCCGTTGTTACATTGAAATAACATTACGGGTATATCATTAATACCAACTTCATTAGCGTCTTGTACACCATCATTGTCTTCATCTACGAATACAAAATCACCTATTTTTATCATTTCGTTTCTAACTACTGTAATAGGGTTAGAAAGATCAAAACATCCTTCAAGATCATCTGTGTTCAATCCGCCTTCAAGACCTACAAGACCATCTTCATATGACAAGTGCCATACCAAACAAGTACCAACACCAGCTTCATCAAAATCAACTCCGAATAAAGCATTTCTAGTTGGAGGGATACCTA
>CAZKQM010000011.1:1625-49966 GCA_964554895.1 uncultured Maribacter sp.
AAATGTTGTTCTGGTCATCAGTTACTACAAACGTATTGTTCGAACCTGACATACCACCTGAAAAAGAGAAAGTGTCATTTGAAAGATTATCTACTGAACCGTCAACACAGAAAGAAGCACCGCCTTCAAGAACATATGCTCTTGGTGCAGTACGTACAACAGTAATAGGATTAGACAAATCAAAACATCCTTCTAAATCATCTGTGTTCAATCCGCCTTCAAGACCTACAAGACCATCTTCGTATGACAAATGCCATACCAAACAAGTACCAACACCAGCCTCATCAAAATCAACTCCGAATAAAGCATTTCTAGTTGGAGGGATACCTAAAATGTTGTTCTGGTCATCAGTTACTACAAACGTATTGTTCGAACCTGACATACCGCCTGAAAAAGAGAAGGTATCATTCGAAAGCATATCTGCTGATCCGTCAACACAAAAAGTTGCTCCGCCCTCAAGAACATAAGCTTTTGGTTCGATAGGTGTTAAACTAGTAAGCCATTCAGTACAACCACCAATAGAACCTTCAAACCATCCTGCAAGGCCTAAACCAGAAGATAGTCCAGCCCCATCTGCAATTATAAAATGTTGATCCTGAGATTTCTTTTCAATAGTCTTGGTACGGCCATTTACTATAACGGTTCCGCTAAAATCTTGATAAAACCTTCTATCATTTCCAAGACCTTCAAGATAGCACCTTGCGTTCCATGTAGTACCTGTTGTTTGTCTATCCGATAATTGAACATTAATTTGCGCTGAACGTCCATTTCTTATTAAAGACCCAGTAATTTCAGCTGTTCCGTCCGCATATTCAGTTAACATAAGATCATTTCCGGCTCCATAAATGTCATGACCGCCACGACATTCTTCCCTAACGAAAAGTGCACCTTCTCCCTGGGAGGGGAAACAATCATTTCTTTGATTTCCATCTGTAATGAGAAATTTACTAATTACCGTTCTATTCGGATTTTCTATATTCCCATGGTCTTCATAGGAATTAATTTCTTCGTTGGCCAACAGATTTGTCGACACCAAGAAAAGGGAAATAACCAGCAGTAATGCTGAGTGTAAATACTTATATTTTCTTACCATTTTATTTTAATGTGTTTAATTAGAAAAAAATTTCAGGAGGATCCAGGGAAATTAAACCATAACACATTAAGTCAATATACTTTAAAGAGAAGCTTTAAAATATATTAGATCGGATGAAAAAATTAAATTTTAAGAGAAGTGTAGTCTTATATCATATTGGTTATAGTGTTTAATGGTTAAAGTGTATCGACGAATGTACCACTCAAACGTTCTTCTAAAAATAAAAGCAGTTCAAATGCGATTTTCTTCTATGAATTGCGCAATAATTGTATAATTGGAGAAAACATGAGCTTCGGCAGTGCTATAAAAAGGAATATCACCAATATTTCATCAGAAGCACCTTAGTAGAAGATGTACTTGCTGCAGTTAGTTATGATGTTGCTCAGTATCATCATCGCGATATTTACAACATGGATGAACTGAATTATACGCTTCATCAGTTGCCTTCAATTCTTTCGTGTCATGACCTACGGCAACTAAAGCAGTTTTAACTTTCATAGGGTCCGTTTTACGCTCGTCAAATATTAAAGACAATTGATGCGAAGGAATATCCCAAAGAGCATACTTTACGCCCTTTACGCCTAGCGCAGCTTTTTCAATTCGCTCTTTACACATTTCGCAAACACCATCAACCTCCATGGTCAATTTCCTATTTTTTTCCTGAGAAAATGAGGTTATTGAAAAAAGTACTAGGGTAATTATTGCAATAATTTTTTTCATAATTAAAGAGCCTTTATAATTTATATCTAAATCCGGCGTAAAACATTCGCCCTAATATAGGCGCATATACAATACTGGTATCAAAATTCTCGCCAAAAGGGTTATCAGCACTCAATATGGGATTGTTTTGTCTAAAATTAGTCAAATTCTCACCACCAATATATATTTCAAACTTTTTATTGAATACTCGAGTTATTTGAGAATTCATTAAGCCATAAGGCTCTGAAAATTCGTTTAATCGAAATTCTGGTGGGTTCACATCTGTATTTGGTAAACGTTGTTTGCCAACAGTATGCAAGGTGTAATCAATGCGCCATTGTGAGCCATCTTCTTTGATTTTTGTTTCATATCCTAAATTGGCAAAAAATCGATTTTGCGCAAGTAGAGGTTTTTGCAAAAGTCCACTTTGAAATTGAGTTTTAACATCATAAAATTTATAAGCAGTACGCAACTCCACATTTTTTATTATTTCGTGATTCAATTCAATTTGAAAGCTGTTCGCATAGCTTTTACCATCAAGATTATAAAAAGTTACTGTTCTTGGGTTTTCCCAATCAATAACCACTTGATTAATAAAATCTGTTTTGTAAAAATCTACGGTTACATTACCTTGTCTATTTAAAAATGTAAAAGCCTGCAGAAAACTGACTCCATAGTTCCATGCATCTTCGGCATCTAAACCATAAATACTTCCTTTGGTATCTAGAACTTGAATCTGTCTTGTCGATGCAAATAATTGTTGGTTTTCGGCGAAAATATTAGCCGCTCTCTTACCTCTTCCAA
The DNA here is from genome assembly GCA_964554895.1 of uncultured Maribacter sp. GTDB lineage: Bacteria > Bacteroidota > Bacteroidia > Flavobacteriales > Flavobacteriaceae > Maribacter_C. The sequence goes on from CAZKQM010000011.1 coordinate 4,222, forward strand.
AAGAAGCTTTTAAACTTCCTCTATTCCAAGGGATATATTGAACGTGCAACCTTGGCGTAATAAAATTACCTAATCGGTTATGTGAATCTATTCGCAAGCCTGCGGTCAAATTTATTTTTTCTAGATTATCATAACTGTATTCAAAAAAAGCCCCTATTGATGAATCGTCTCTTTTAAAAGCTGTGGTATTTGCAATTTCATCATAACCATCATAAGCCAATGTTATTCCGGTTTTGAACTTGTTTTTGGTATTTCCTAGGATGGAGTTAAATATCAAATTTGAGTACACACTTTCATGATTAATGTTATAGCGATTTAAACCGAAATATGATTCTTGATCATGATTGCTATACGATGCCTGAAAACCAAAACTTTGAAAAGGCAAATCAGGAAAAACATACCCTAATTTTAAGGATGTATCAAAGCGTCGCGTGGCTATCTCGCCACCCCACAATTCATTCACACTTAATAAACCAACACTACCGAAACCTCTAATTGCTCCTGCCGCTTCAGGATTAAAATCAACCTGACCAACTTGTTTTTCATCATTTAGAAATCTTAAATTTATAAAACTTACCCAACCTGTTTCAGGGTTTTGATATTGCCATCGATTCATTAAATTGATTTGATTGGCGAGAGGAACATCAAAAAAATCATCATTATTATTATCAACTGTTTGCCTTCTAGCATTGCCATGTATGTAAAGACCCGAACTCCATTTATCATTTAGTTTTCGGTTTAAGTGTGTATTCAATTCAATACGACCATTTCTATTGAAATAGCCATTTACAAATAATGCCTTATCGGTTAATGGTTTGACTAATTCGGCATTAATTTGACCAGAAATACTCTCATAACCATTGATAACACTACCTGCCCCTTTTGTAATTTGAATACTTTCAACCCAGGTACCCGGTGTAAATGTTAAACCAAAGGCTTGCGAAGCGCCACGAACCATTGGTATATTTTCTTGGGTTATTAACAAATACGGACTCGTTAAGCCCAACATTTGAATCTGTTTTGTACCCGTTAGTGCATCAGAAAAATTAACATCGATGGCAGGATTGGTTTCAAAACTTTCTGATAGATTACAACAAGCAGCTTTTAATAATTCAGCACTATTTATGGTAACCACATTTTGAGGGCTAAAAAAAGCTTTTTGAACCGTTTGTTTTTTCTGTTCTACAACCACCTCATCTAATTCATTTGAAGGTTGCAAAAAATGATGAATTAATGTAGGCTCAATAACCGTTAAAGTATCAGTTTTAAAACCCACATAACTGATAATTAATCTATTGTGCTCTTTTAAAAAAGGTATACTAAACAATCCTTCATCATTGGTTATTGTACCAATTTGAGAATTTATCCAATACACATTAGCTCCTGGAAGCGGAATATGTTTATTCTGCGAATTGGCTTCCATGACCATACCTTCGACCTTCTCTTGCGAAAGAGAAAATAAAGGCAGTAAACCGATCATTATGTAAATAAAAAATTTCATTTTTTATAGAATTGTTTCGGTTAGAATAAACCAACTAACATACTAATTGCCATAACTAGCATTATTGAATTTTCAATTAAAGTTGCTTCCGTCATGGGTAATTTTAAAGCAGTTCCTAAACAGGCGCATTGAATGTTTTTTTTGTCTACTAAAGTAGTGATAACTCCTATGGTGGTAATTCCTAAAATACATAGGGTAAACACTAATGCCATGGTCACTTGAAATCGAAATAAGAATAGCAAACCTAATGCCAATTCAATAAAAGGATAAGCCCAACCATAGGCAGGAATTACTTTAGCTAAAGGGTCATACATCTTAAAAATTTCAGGAAACCCTTTTAGATCTAAGAATTTAAAAAAACTGAAAACGATGTAAAAAAGACCCATGAAATCAAACATAAAACTCTGGGTATCAAAAGTTTTGTAATTAAGTAATATCGTCGCTGAAAAGAGATATAAAAAAATTAATAGCAATGGCCTTAATTGCTCTAATTTGGTCTTTTCTTTAATAGTATTAGTTGCTGTTGCAATACTTTGACTTCCCTTTAAAACAATTGAGTATTTATTTGGCAAGACCGATGTGAAGTCATCCAAAGAAATAGGTTTCGCCATTAAAACTTCTGCCTCAGCCTTTTCTAAATTGACCTTAACTTTTTCTACTCCTGCTACTTTGGCGAGTTTATCAGAGACTAATGCAACACAGCCGGTGCAAGTCATACCAGTAATTGAATATGTATTTTTCATTAAATTTTATTTGATTCCCTCAAAACAAAATAAGGTCGTATTTAAGGAAATTTATACATAGCGTGAATGCGATCAAAATAATCGTGACGACTTAGGTCAAATGAAATCAAATAAGAAAAACCTCGTCAAGCAATTGAAGATTTTTGACGATTTTAGGAGGTGGATAATATTCATTGAGAACCTGAAATGACTCTGGTCCATAATCAACTTTTAGATACTTATATGAATCGCTAACAATAAACATATGTATGGTGATGGTGAAACCATGGTAGGTAATATTTAAATCATCTTGCCCTTGAATAATAATTGATTCATCATCACAACAACTGTTTTCAATGGCTTCATTTTCAAAGATTTCCATTGCCGCTGCCATTCCACAATCTTTAGCTTTTGCGAATACTGCAACGTCAATAACCCTACCAAAGCATGTATGCTTATCAACCGTCCAAGAAACAGTAGATAGCAACAGCAGTAAAGCCATTACCGATGAAATTATTTTTTGAAATCTTGAAAACATCAAGGTAAAATTACAAAATAGTATCAAAACACTAGGTTTAAGGGTAAATTTTAAAGAATATTTAGATCTATTAGAATTGTATTTCTTTGTCAAAAAATCGACTTTTGAACTTCTTTAAACAAATCTAATGCTAAAAGATCTTATTCCTCAGGTAGAAAACATATTAGACCAAAACAATTTAGATGTTGATACCCGCTTAAAAGAATTATGCGAGCTACTAAATGCCGAGGTTGATTACTATGATTGGGTGGGGTTCTATTTTAGAAATGGCGAAAAAGAAGAACTAAAGTTAGGGCCTTATGTAGGCGAACCTACAGATCACACTATTATACCCTTTGGAAAAGGTATTTGTGGCCAAGTTGCTGTTTCAAATGAAAATTTTGTGGTTCCTGATGTTCAAGCACAAGACAATTATATTGCCTGCAGTATTTCAGTAAAATCAGAAATAGTTGTTCCACTTTTTGTAAACGGCGAAAATATTGGTCAAATTGATATTGATTCAAAAACCATAGACCCTTTTTCTGAAGAAGATGAACGCTTTTTAGAGGTAGTGAATCAAATGGTGGCGCAAATTTTATCTTAAAAACGTTTAAAACTTCTCTCTTTTTGTTGATAACCTAGAATATTTTATCAATTCAAAAAAAGTATTTTTGCTTGCTTATAATCGTAAACTTCAAGCAAGCGAATCATGAGCAATAAAAAAGCCACTTCAGCCTTAATTTCAGTATTTCATAAAGAAGGTTTAGAACCCATAGTTAGAAAATTTGATGAATTAGGCATCACTATTTATTCTACGGGGGGTACTGAAAAATTTATAAAAGATTTAGGTATTGATGTTGTAGCCGTTGAAGACGTAACGAGTTACCCTTCAATTCTTGGCGGACGTGTAAAAACACTTCATCCTAAAGTTTTTGGCGGCATATTAAATCGTCAAGATAATGATGGAGATATTGCTCAATTAGAGGAATTTGAAATTCCTCAATTAGACATTGTTATTGTTGATTTGTATCCGTTTGAAAAAACTGTAGCCAGCGGAGCATCAGAACAAGACATTATTGAAAAGATTGATATAGGTGGTATTTCTCTCATCCGTGCGGCGGCAAAAAATTATCAAGATGTACTTTGTGTTTCTTCTATGGAAGATTATGCTGAAGTATTAGATATAATTGCTAACGGAAATGGCACAACAACCCTTGAAGATCGTAAACGTTTTGCGGCAAAATCATTTAATGTTTCGTCGCATTATGATACAGCAATATTTAATTACTTTAATCACAACCATGAGCTGGCTGCACTAAAAATTAGTGAAAAGCAAGGCAAAGTATTACGTTATGGCGAAAACCCACATCAAAAAGGATTTTTCTTTGGAGATTTTGATGCGATGTTTTCAAAATTACATGGTAAAGAACTATCGTATAACAATCTTCTAGATGTTGATGCGGCAGTAAATTTGATGCTTGAATTTAAAAATGATGGCCCCACTTTTGCAATTTTAAAGCACAATAATGCTTGCGGACTAGCACAGCGTGACTCTCTTCATCAGGCCTATGTAGACGCTTTAGCAGGAGACCCAGTTTCTGCCTTCGGTGGTGTATTAATTAGCAATAAAGAAATTGATGTAGCTACAGCAGAAGAGATTCATAAATTGTTCTGTGAAGTAGTCATTGCACCAAGTTATTCAGCTGACGCGCTTGAAGTGCTCAAAGGAAAAAAGAATCGAATCCTATTAATTCAGAATGAGGTAGCAATGCCGGAAATGATTGTTAGAACTTGCCTGAACGGCATATTACTTCAAGATAAAGATCATCAAACAGATGCTGTAGCAGATCTTAAAAATGTTACTACCAAAACACCTACAAATGAAGAAATTGAAGATTTAATATTTGCTTCAAAGTTGTGTAAACATACCAAATCAAACACCATTGTTTTGGCTAAAAACAAACAATTGTGCGCCAGTGGTACAGGTCAAACTTCACGTGTTGATGCTTTGAATCAAGCGATACACAAGGCGAAGTCCTTCAATTTTGATTTAGAAGGAGCCGTTATGGCGAGTGATGCTTTTTTTCCGTTTCCTGACTGTGTAGAAATTGCACAAAAAAATGGCATTACTAGTGTTATTCAACCCGGTGGCTCAATTAAAGATCAATTAAGTATTGATTTTTGTAATGCTAATGATGTTTCAATGGTAATGACAGGCACACGTCATTTCAAACATTAATTTTACTACTTTTGTCGATGAAATGCACCCCACGCATGTTTTTTCTAAACCAAACTATTAAAAAATGGGATTTTTTGATTTCTTGACTGAGGAAATCGCCATCGACTTAGGTACGGCGAATACTCTTATTATTCATCTTGATAAAGTTGTAGTTGATAGCCCTTCAATTGTAGCTCGAGATCGCATAACAGGCAAAATAATTGCTGTTGGTAAAGAAGCCAACATGATGCAAGGAAAAACCCATGAAAACATCAAAACCATTCGCCCATTAAAAGATGGGGTTATTGCAGATTTTGATGCATCTGAAAAGATGATCAATATGTTTATCAAGAACATACCCGCTTTAAAGAAAAAATGGTTTCCACCAGCATTAAGAATGGTTATTTGTATTCCATCAGGAATTACAGAAGTAGAGATGCGAGCGGTAAAAGAATCTGCAGAACGCGTAAATGGTAAAGAAGTTTATCTAATTCATGAACCCATGGCGGCGGCAATAGGTATTGGTTTAGATATCATGCAGCCAAAAGGAAATATGATTGTTGACATTGGTGGGGGTACAACAGAGATTGCAGTTATTGCTTTAGGTGGTATTGTTTGTGATAAATCAGTAAAAATTGCAGGTGATGTATTTACCAATGATATCATTTACTACATGCGTACACAACACAATCTTTATGTCGGAGAAAGTACGGCTGAAAATATTAAAATTGAAATTGGTTCTGCTACTGAAGATTTACAATCACCACCTGATGAAAAATCAGTTCAAGGTAGAGATTTGTTAACAGGTAAACCGAAGCAGGTTCAAATATCATATCGTGAAATTGCTAAGGCTCTTGATAAATCTATTTTAAGAGTTGAAGATGCGGTTATGGAAACCCTTTCGCAAACACCACCTGAACTCGCAGCTGATATTTATAATACAGGTATTTATTTAGCCGGTGGAGGATCAATGTTAAGAGGTTTGGATCGCAGGCTTTCTCAAAAAACTGATTTGCCGGTGTATATTGCTGAAGATCCATTAAGAGCGGTTGTTCGTGGTACCGGAATTGCCTTGAAAAATCTCGAGCGCTATAAGAGCATTCTGATCAAGTAATATGGGTTCAGTTCATTTCTTCTTTGGTTTAAACCTGAAGAACGGATGCTAATAATTTAAAGAACATGCAGCAGATTATCAACTTTATCATAAGATATAGAAGCTTTTTGCTCTATATTTTTTTTATGTTGATTTCAATTGCCTTTACCATTCAAACGCATTCTTTTCATCAATCAAATTTTTTTAACTCTTCAAGCTGGGTTACTGGCAATGTTTACAGTGCATCAAATAGTGTCACTACCTACTTTGACCTCGAAGATGAAAATCGTGTATTACTTGAAGAAAATAAACAACTCAGGTATCTTCTTTTTAATCTGCAAAAAAAAGATACACTACAACTTGATTCTGTTCAAAAGGCTTATGCCATTACCTCTGGTCAAATAATTAAAAATAGTTATGCTCTTCATAGAAACTATTTAACCATCAACAAAGGTGAAAAAGATGGTGTGTTTCCTGATATGGGAGTTATTTCTAATAAAGGAATTATAGGTATTGTTGAGAACACCTCAAATAGGTTTGCTAGTGTACAGAGCATTTTAAATGCTAATTCAAGTATTAATGCTAAATTAAAGAATACCAATAATTTTGGATCTTTACAGTGGAACGAGGAGTCTTACAATGTAGTACAACTCACAGACATTCAGCGGCATGTTCAATTAAATGTAGGTGATACTATTGTTACAGGTGGAATGAGTAGCATTTTTCCTGAGAATATTCCGATAGGAACTATTAATAAATTCAGCCTTGATACGTCCAAAAGTTATTGGCGTATTGATGTAGCTTTATTTAATGATATGACGAACCTAAAAAACGTATATATCATTGACAATAAAAATAAAGCCGAGATCTTAAAACTCGAACAAGAAAAATCTGATGATTAGCAATAATGTTGTTCTAAATGTAATTCGGTTTATTTCACTAATACTAGTACAAGTTCTGGTATTCAATAAATTGAATTTTTTCGGGTATATCAACCCCATGGTATATATCTTGTTTTTGTACTGGTACCCCATTAAACAGAATAGAGAACTCTTCATAGCTTTAAGTTTTGTTTTGGGCCTCTTCATTGATTTTTTCTCAGATACTATGGCTATTAATACTGCGGCGACAGTTACAATAGCGTTTTTAAGACCAAGTATTATGAGATTTGTTTTTGGTGTGAACTATGAATTTCAAAGTTTTAAACTAAGTAGCGCAACAAGATTACAACAATTCACGTTTTTAATAGTACTTATTGTTATACATCATTTTACATATTTTGTTCTTGAAATTTTTAGTTTTAGTAATGTTTTATTAATTCTAAAAAAGGTGTTTTCGATAAGTTTAGCATCTTTGGTATTATGTACTTTATTTAGTTCACTTTTTAGTGTAGCGAAAGAATGAAAAAAATTCTACTGTCATCAATTATTATAATCATTGGGATAACCTTTATTGGTAGACTTTCTTATTTGCAAATTTTTAATTTTTCTCAAGATCAGATTCTAGAAGACCCTGCCATTAAAGCGATTTATGATTACCCAGAAAGAGGGTATATCTATGATCGAAATAATAAATTATTGGTAGGTAATGATCCTGCCTATGATGTGATGGTTATACCACGAGAAGTTAAACCTTTAGACACTTTAGAATTCTGTGCTTTATTAGATATTGATAAAGAAAGATTTATCAAACAATTAAAGAGGGCACGCAATTACTCCTCTAGACTTCCGTCAGTATTAGTGCCTCAGTTATCGAAAGAAGATTATGCCCGTTTGCAAGAGAAAATGCGCAGATTTACGGGCTTTTATATTCAAAAACGATCACTAAGGTATTATGATACAAAAGCTGCTGCTAATGTACTAGGTTACATTAGTGAAGTTAACGATCGTGATTTGGCAAAAGATCCAAATTATGTACAAGGTGAACTTATTGGTAGAACAGGCGTTGAAAGAGTTTATGAAGATTCTCTGAGAGGAAGTAAGGGCAAGCAATTCATTCAAAAAGACCGATTCAATAGAGATATTGGCAAATACAAAGACGGAGAACTAGATGTTGAACCCATCCAAGGAAAAGAAATTCAAATCACTATTGACAAAGAATTACAAGAATACGGCGAAAAATTAATGAAAGGAAAATGGGGTGGAATTGTAGCCATAGAACCTTCAACGGGTGAAATATTGACAATGATTTCTGGTCCTACCTATGACCCTTCTTTACTCGTGGGAAGAAAAAGATCAAGAAATTACACCAATTTGTATAATGACTCTATTGCCAAACCAACCTTTGACCGATCTATTTCTTTTGAAAAAAGTCCAGGCTCTCCTTTTAAAGCTATTAATGCGCTCATTGGTTTACAAGAGGGCGTTATCATACCTCAAACCACCATCAAATGTTATAACGGTTTTTATATTCGAAAAAGTAAAAAAGGATGCCATTGTGGTGGTGGCATACGAAACCTAAATTCTGGTATGTACGAATCTTGTAATGCGTATTTTGTAGGTACCTACAGAAAGATTTTTGAAAAATTTAAAACCAATACGGAAGCTATGAATACATGGGAAAAACATGTTCGTAGTTTTGGTCTCGGTAATTATTTAGGCTCAGATTTGCATACGGGAAGGCCGGGTAGTGTACCAAGTGCAACCTTATATGATAAATGGTATGGTAAAGGCAACAGAAGATGGTCAGCAATTACCACCTATTCAAATGCCATTGGGCAAGGTGAGGTTAATGTTACCCCTGTTCAGCTCGCCAATATGACAGCTGCTATTGCCAATAGAGGACATTTTTTTACGCCTCATATTCTTAAAAAAATCGATGGACAAGAAATTACAAACCCTTATTTCACAGAAGCTAAATACACCACCATTGATAAAAAACACTTTGAACCAGTTATTCAAGGTATGGTTGATGTCTATAAAAAAGGAACAGCGAAATACATTCAAATTCCGGGAGTTGATATTGCAGGTAAAACAGGTACTGTTGAAAATTTCATGAAAATTGATAGTGTTACTACGCAATTGACTGACAACTCCGTTTTTGTTGCTTTTGCTCCCGTTGAAAATCCTAAAATAGCTATTGCCGTATATATTCAAAATGGGTATTATGGTTCTCGTTATGCTGGTCATATCGCCTCTTTACTAATTGAAAAGTATCTCAAAGGAGAAATTACTCGTAAAGATTTAGAGCATAGAATGCTTACACGATCTTTAGAATCTGAATATCAAAAACCTTTTAGCGGAGAACCTTTTGAAATTAATGAATATGATTGGAGTCAACATGAAATTTCATTACCTGATGAAACAAAAGAACCCCAAAAGGAGTAAATAAGAATGAGCAGCAAAAATACTCTTAAACGTGTTGATTGGCTTACTGTCTTAATTTACATTGCCCTTGTAACCATAGGTTGGGTCAATATTTATTCGAGTACATTTACTGATGCGAGTACTTCAATTTTTGATTTTGGTACACTTCACGGAAAGCAATTATTTTTTATTGGTGTAAGTTGTTTAGCCATCATAGTAATATTAGCACTTGAGGCTAGTTTTTATGAACGGTTTTCTAGTTTGTTATATGTTATCGCTCTAGTTTTACTCCTTGGTTTATTTCCTTTTGGTAAAACTATTGCTGGGGCAACTTCTTGGTATGATTTGGGTTTTTTCAACCTGCAACCTTCAGAACTAGCAAAAGTAGCAACTGCGCTAGCATTGGCTAAATACTTAAGTGATATTCAAACCGATATTAAAAGAACAAAAGATCAGTTAATTGCTTTTCTTGTGCTATTTATCCCGGCCATTTTAATCGTACCCCAGCCGGATCCTGGCAGTGCTCTTGTATTTTTAGCTTTGGTAATTGTTCTTTTTCGTGAAGGTTTTCCTTTATTTTATTTAGCCCTTGCACTGCTTCTAATTGCTACCTTTATTACCACTTTAATGTTTGGATCCATTTGGGTAAGTATAGTTTTGGCCTTGGTAATTTTTCTAATTTTTGTCTTAAAGAAAAAAACTTTTAAAATTCCTTTACTTCCATTACTTTCAATTGGAGCAGCAACCATTTTATTTTCTTTTTCAGTAAACTTTGTTTTTGAAAATGTTTTTGAAGAACGTCATCGCAATCGTTTTAATCTTTGGTTACGACTAGAAAAAGATCATGACAAACTAGAAAAGATTCGAAAAACAATTGGCTACAACACTTATCAATCTGAAAAAGCAATTGAATCTGGTAATTTAACAGGAAAAGGTTTTCTTGAAGGCACCAGAACCAAGGGCAATTTTGTACCTGAACAGCATACAGATTATATATTTAGTACTGTGGGTGAAGAATGGGGCTTTGTGGGTACCTCAACTGTTGTTTTATTATTTACTTTTCTTTTATTGCGCCTTGTGCACATTGCTGAAAGACAAAAGAATCAGTTTAGCAGAATGTATGGCTACGGAATGATATCAATTTTATTGATTCACTATTTTATTAATATTGGTATGGTCATTGGCATCTTGCCAACGGTAGGCATACCCTTGCCCTTTTTTAGCTATGGTGGTTCAGGACTCTTGTTTTTTACCATCCTACTTTTTATCATGTTGAAACTTGATTCGAATAGATTAAAAGAGAGTTATTAAAAAGTCCAATCATTAAGTTTAACCCTGTTTTCTATTCTGTTTTCAACGTCGTTAGCTAGTTTTGAAAAAAAGTCAATTCCTGTCAATTCTTCAATTTTATCGACTGAAACCGCAAATTGTTTTAAAGACTTTGAGCTTTCTTTTCCTTCCATCAAAAAGCCTATAACTTTTAAATTGTTTTCATTGCCCCGAGCCACGATTTTGTAATAATATTCAGGTATATCAACATCTTCTTCTCCTATTTCATTTAAACCAGATTCTAATACACCCGCAGTTATGACAAATACTTGGTCATATCGTTTCGCCCAATCACGAACCTTTTGCTCTAAACGATTCCAAACACCGGCATTGAAATCTCTGTCTTGCGGACTTATATTACTTGTATAAAAGGTTTCATCATACGCCTGTTTGGTAAACCTACGGTCACCCGCAGGGCACAAATGCCCTCTGTCATAACCTGAACCTTTATAATTACGCCAATCTGCTGATTTGGTTCTTACCAATGGATCTTCAATAAAATAAGGCCTTTTACGATCGTCATAGGTCAAATGACTTTTCTTCAAAACGTAGGCAACCCACTCTGCCTGTTCATGTTCTTCACTATAAGACAACATATAATGATTGTGTTGCACAATGGCGTTATACGTTGTAGTGGGCACTAAAAATTCTTCAACCTGCATTTCACTTTTTTCGCCATTTTGTACAGAATAAGTATCAGGGGTGTAGAAATTTTCAAAAATCCAGAAACCAACTACACATACCATGATTAGAACTGTATAAATGGTCTTATTATTTCTATTTGAATTTCTTTTAAACATACCTCAAATTTAGTGTAATTTAGTCTTTAGTAATTCCGACTATTAATTTTAAAGATAGTATATATGTTACGCTGGAAAGATATCATCAGATTTAGCGCTAAAGGAAATCCTGAACCCGACAAAAGAGTTGTGAAAACAGAAACAGAATGGCGCGAAATGCTAACCCCTGATCAATTTAGAATTACAAGAGCAAAAGGCACAGAAGCTCCGCATTCAGGGGTATTATGTAGTTCACATGAAGCCGGTAAATACAATTGCATTTGTTGTGATTCACCATTATTTGATTCAACCATTAAATTTGAATCAGGTACCGGTTGGCCGAGTTTTACACAACCCATTGTTGCAAATGCGATTAAATATGATAAAGATGTTTCTTTTGGGATGATTCGTGTTGAAGTTATGTGCAATACTTGCGATGCCCACTTAGGACATGTTTTTCCAGACGGCCCAGAACCAAGTGGACTTAGATATTGCATTAATTCAGAATCAATGAAATTAGAATTAATACCTACCTCTTAACAACAAATTATGAGTAATAAAACTATAGAAATTGCAACTTTTGGCGGCGGTTGCTTTTGGTGTACAGAAGCCATCTTTTTAGAATTAAAAGGAATTGAAAAAGTAGTTTCAGGATATTCTGGTGGTACAGCGCCTGGCAAACCCACCTATAAAGAAGTTTGTTCAGGACTCACAGGCCATGCAGAGGTAGTTCAGATTAGCTTCAATACAACCTTGATTTCTTATGATGAGGTGTTGCGTATTTTTATGACTACACATGACCCTACAACGCTTAACCGTCAGGGTGCTGATGTAGGCACCCAATATAGATCTGTTATTTATTATCATGATGAATCACAAAAGATGAGTGCAGAAGTAATTGTAGCTGATGTTGCGCAGTATTTTGAAGACCCTATAGTAACAGAAATTAGCCCTTTAAAGATTTTTTATGACGCTGAAGCGTACCACCAAAACTATTATAACAACCATAGTTCTGAAGGATATTGTAATGCCGTCATCAACCCTAAATTGGCAAAATTCAGAAAACTATACGCCGAGAAATTAAAATAGCTGACCTTTAAATAACAAAAAAATCTCCGCTAATTAGCGGAGATTTTTCTATTAGAATTTGTTTGCTTTTAACCTTTTACACTGGCAATTTTAGAACGTTTAATTAAAGACGTTTTTAAATCTTGTAAAACATTAACCGCTTCTTCAACATAAACATCTCTTGCTAAATCTTTATGCCATCTACTTCTTTTCTCTCTTAAAACTGAGTCTTTAGAGAACAATTCTTGCTCATACAACAATGAACCGAAATCAAGTTTAGAATCATAATCTTTCATTTTTTTGAAATAATCTGACTTCGCTTTGTCTTTTTCTTTTTCAACAATATAATTATCATAGTTTAATGAGATTTGAACTTCATCTTGTTGTGCTTTTAACCATTGGGCATTTTCTTCAATAAGTTTTATCTGTGCATTCTCTTTCATTCTAGCTGAACTTTTAGCTATTGTTTCTTCATAATTGATATTGCCTTTCCAAGTATGATAATCTGCAGGAGAAATTTTATCCCATTTTAAAGGGTTCGATTGTCCACGCTCACCAATATCAAGGTAGCTGTATTTGTCCGGTACGACCACATCACTTTTTACTCCTTCTAATTGCGTTGAACCACCACTAATTCTATAGAATTTTTGAGTAGTTAATTTAATTGCTCCTAGTTCACCATGTTCGTTACTACGCACAATGCTAGTTAAATCAATTACATTCTGAACAGTTCCTTTTCCGAAAGTTTGCTTACTTCCTATGACAACGCCTCTTTTATAATCTTGCATGGCAGCTGCTAAAATCTCAGAAGCTGATGCTGACAATTCATTAACTAGAATGACTAGAGGTCCATCCCACTGAATGCGTTCATCCTTATCATCATATACATCTTTATTTTTACCTGAAGACTGTACCTGAACAATGGGTCCGTCTTTGATAAAAAGACCAGCCATTTCAACTACAGTTTTTAGAGATCCACCACCGTTATCACGTAAATCTAAAATAAGACCTTCAGCACCTTCAGCTTTTAAACGTTCTATTTCTTTTGCGACATCAGTAGCACAATTACGCTCACTGTAATCATCAAAATCTACATAGAATTTAGGCAAATGAATTAATCCAAATTTTTGATTTTCTTTACTAATATTTACTGACTTTGCGAAAGACTCTTCTAATTCAACAACATCTCTTTTTAAAGAAACGACTTCATTTGAACCATCAATTTTTTTAACCGTAAGTTCTACTATCGTGTTTTTGGGTCCTTTTATCATTTTGATAGCATCATCTAATCTCATACCTACAATATCAACAGGTATTTCATCCTCCTGAGCAACTTTAAGAATTATATCACCAACTTCAAGAGAAGCGTCACGCCATACTGGTCCACCGGATATAATATCAACGATTTTTGCTCCTTCTTGGCTCTTTTGCAATCTTGCACCTATACCCTCAAACTTACCTGACATACTCATGTCAAATTTTTCTTTTTCTTGCGGACCAAAGTAAAAAGTATGTGGATCAAACTCATCAACAATACTGTTGATATACTGCTCAAAGAAATCTTTGCGCTGTAAGTCATCAAACCAAACATAGTACTCATTAAGGGTTTTAAGTGTGGTCTCTCTTGAAATAGCCTCCGCCCTTGCTGGAGTCATTTCTTCTTCTTCATCACTGTGTTGATGATTATCTGAAGCCAGGTTTTCTGCTTTGTGAATATGACTCATTTTTGAATCAAATGAATTTAGCGTAGCATATTTCAGCTGTTTTCTCCATCGTTCTTTCAAGCCTTTACTATCAAATGTATAATCTAACTTATCATATTCGATATTGATAGTCTCATCTTTACTGTAATCAAACGGTTCCGCTAAGACCTCTTTATAAATGTCTTTAACCTCATCCATTCGAACCATTAAACGATTATACACTAAATTAAAAAAGGTAATATCTGTGTTTTTGATTTGATCGTCAATTTGAAATCTTTGACGTTCAAATTCTTCAATATCAGACTTTAAAAAATAACGTTTAGTAGGGTCAATAACATCAATAAAATCATCAAATACATTTGAAGAGAAGTCGTCATTTATATCTTTAGGTTCATAGTGTCCCTTATTCAATACATAAGAGATGATATCTAACAATAATTTGTCTTTATCATCATTTTCAAAACTCTTATTAGTAAAACTACATGAAGCTACTGCAATTAACATAATAAACAGGGGAAAGGTCAAATTCTTCTTCATAAACTAACGGTATTTAATTTTTGTAACTGGCTGTTTTTCAACTCACAACCAATCTCGATTTGGTACTAAATTTAGAGCGTAATTATTAATTTCTCTAATATACTGAAAAAACTATGCCACAATAGAAACTGCTCACTATTTTTTTTGACTTATATAATGAAAGTTCATATCTTTTTTTAAACGTATTTTTACTGTATAAATTATAAAAAATGACAAAACCATTAATATTGGTTACAAATGATGATGGAATTACAGCCCCTGGCATACAGGCTTTAATTGGTTTTGCAAGTGAAATTGGCGATGTTTTTGTGGTAGCACCTGATAGTCCGCAATCAGGAATGGGGCACGCCATAACTATTAATAGTACGCTTCACGCCACAAAAATCAATAGTCTTGATGAAAATGGTGCTAAAGCAGCTTATAGCTGTAGCGGAACGCCCGCAGATTGCGTAAAAATGGGACTTCAAGAACTTCTAGAAAAAAAGCCAAATATTGTTCTTAGCGGTATCAATCATGGTTCAAATTCGTCAATTAATGTGATTTATTCAGGTACCATGAGTGCGGCCATTGAAGCCGGTATTGAAGGAGTACCTGCCATCGGATTTTCACTATGCGATTTTGCATGGAAAGCTGACTTCTCACAAGCAAAAGAATTTATTCAAAAAATAATCAGTCAAGCCTTAGAAAATGGCATTCCGAATGGTGTAGTACTTAATGTAAATATTCCAAAACTTTCAAGTGCTGAACTCAAAGGCATTAAAGTATGCCGTCAAGCAAGAGCCAATTGGAAAGAAAAGTTTGATAAGCGAAAAAGCCCTATGGGTAAAGATTATTATTGGCTTACTGGGCAATTTGATTTATTGGATAAGGGTGAAGATACTGATGAATGGGCATTGGCCAACGGGTATATTTCTATTGTACCCACGCAATTTGATCTAACCGCCCACCATGCCATTCAAAATATAAATACCTGGAAATTAAAGTAACCAGACGCCTCGTTAAAAATTAAGATGGAAAAAAGTAAATTTAGAATCAATCCCAAAAAAGAAATAGTTATCGGGTTTATCGTAGGCATTTTGGCCAATATAATAGGTACGCTCTTATATATTGTCTTATTTTCTGATTTAAGCATCGAAGAAACTTTTAATGCAGCAGTTGAACAAGGCCATGTCGGTAGCCTTTTGGCATTAGGTGCAATTCTAAATTTACTTGCCTTTTTTGGTTTTCTTAGAATTCGACGCGATTCTAGAGCAAAAGGAGTATTAATAGCCACCATTGTAACAGCTTTTATTATTTTGTATTACAAAATATTTTAATCGCTTAAAGCGAATAATATAGCACGACACAGACAGTTGAATTTCTCAAAATGAAGTATTACATCATTGCAGGAGAAGCATCAGGAGACCTTCATGGATCTAACCTCATCAAAGCTCTAAAAGCTGAAGATGCTAAGGCAAGCATTCGATGCTGGGGTGGCGATTTGATGCAACAAGCTGGTGGTACGTTGGTCAAGCACTATAAAGAAACTGCCTTTATGGGGTTTCTTGAGGTATTTTTTAATTTGAATACTATTTTCAAAAATATCAAGATTTGTAAGACCGATATTCTTGATTTCAACCCTGATGTCATCATTTTTATTGATTATTCAGGCTTCAATCTAAGAATAGCGAAATGGGCGAAACAACAAAATTTCACAACCAACTATTATATTTCACCACAAATTTGGGCCTCAAGAGAAAATAGAATACAACAAATAAAAAGAGATATTGATGCCATGTACGTCATTTTGCCTTTTGAAAAGATGTTTTATGAGGATAAGCATAACATGTCGGTTGAATTTGTTGGCCATCCTTTGATTGATGCTATTGAAAACAGGCCTAAAATTGATGAAAGGACATTCCGTATAGAAAATGCTATAAAAAGTGACAAACCTATTATCGCCTTATTACCAGGTAGCAGAAAGCAAGAAGTACAAAAAATGCTTTCAGTAATGCTTTCTGTAATAGATAGCTTTTCAAATTACGAGTTCATTATTGCAGGCGCACCAAGTTTAGAACGCGAATTTTATTCGTCCTTTCTTAATACTCCGAATGTTAGTTTCGTCTCAAACCAAACCTATGAACTATTAAGTGTAGCACATGCCGCTTTAGTTACAAGTGGTACCGCAACTCTAGAAACCGCTTTAGTCAATGTGCCTCAAGTGGTTTGTTATAAAGCCAATTGGTTATCTTATCAAATTGCCAAACGTATAATTACTCTTGAATATATCTCTTTAGTCAATTTGATCATGAATAAAATGGTGGTCAAAGAATTGATTCAAAAGAATTTAAACAAAGAAAACTTAAAACTTGAGTTATCAAAAATTCTTACAGGTCAAGAACGTCAACAAATTTTGACTGACTACTCCCTTTTAAAAAAACAATTAGGCGGCGGTGGTGCTAGTGCTAAAGTGGCAAAATTGATATTAACTAACGCCTAATTTTATTATATTTAAACATCGCTATTCAAATAAAATTTTATGAAAAATATATATCAAATTTTCATTTTTGTTACCCTCTTATTTACAATTACTGCCTGCCAAATTAATGCCAAAAAAAATAAGATGTATACCCCTGAAGAAATGGCAGTGGCTTCAGAGAAATTAAATGATTGGTTTCAAGAACAATGGAATCAAGAATTGTCATTATCTCCAATGTTTCAAACCTATCTTGGCGATAAAACAGATTATGATAAATGGGATGACCTTTCAAAAGAATCTGAAGCTCAAGAACTAGAAAGAGCGAAAATACGCTTGAACTATCTCAAAGATTCTGTAAATCAAAACGCTCTTGATGACGCCACAAAATTGAGCTATAAATTAGCTGTTCAACAACAAGAAAATGATATTGAAGATTATCAATATCGTTTGTATAACTACCCGATCAATCAAATGCGTGGTATGCATTCTCAGGTACCCTCATTTATGATTAATATGCATCAAATTACAAGTGCAAGTGATGCTGAGGCTTATGTTTCACGTTTACAAGGGGTAAGCGCCATGTTCAATCAAGTTATTGACGGACTAAAAGAACGTGAAGCAGCCGGTATTGTGCCGCCAAAATTTGTTTTTCCGCGCGCCATAGAATCGTCGATGAATATTTTAAAAGGACAACCTTTTGAAAATTCAGGTAAACAAAGCACTTTATTAGCTGACTTTTCTTCTAAAATTGAAAGATTAGAACTCTCTAAAGATGAAAAAGAGAGTTTATTAACCAATGCAAAAAAGGCTATGCTTGAATCAGTAAAACCGGCCTATGACAAACTCGTAAGTTTTTTAAAAGACCAAGAAACAAGAGCTACAACAGATCATGGGGTTTGGAAATTTCCGAACGGTGGAGACTTCTTTAATAATGCATTAGAGCGTACTACTTCCACCGATATGACTTCTAATGAAATTCATGAATTAGGACTTGCTGAAGTGAAACGTATTCATGAAGAAATGACCGCTATAAAAGAACAAGTAGGTTTTAAAGCTTCTTTGCAAGACTTTTTTAAATTCATGAAAGAAGATGAACAATTTTATTATCCTGACACCAAAGCAGGTCGTGAAGCCTATATGACTGAAGCAACAAGAATGATTGACAGCATGAAATCAAGACTTGATGAGCTCTTTTTAAGAAAACCTAAGGCTGATATGATTGTAAAGGCTGTTGAATCTTTTCGTGAAAAATCTGCTGGTAAGGCCTTTTATCAAGCTCCTGCTATTGATGGTTCAAGACCAGGCACCTATTATGCTAATATGTATGATATTAAAGCCATGCCAAAATATCAAATGGAAGCCTTAGCTTATCATGAAGGTATACCTGGCCATCATATGGAAAGAGCCATGTCACAAGAATTAGAAGATATTCCTATGTTTAGAAAATTAGGTGGTTACACTGCTTACACTGAAGGTTGGGGGTTATATACTGAATTCTTGCCTAAAGAAATGGGTTTTTATAGTGACCCATATTCTGATTTTGGTCGTTTAGCAATGGAACTATGGCGTGCTTGCAGATTGGTAGTTGATACCGGTATTCACTCTAAAAAATGGACACGTGAACAGGGCATCAAATACTATAAAGACAATACCCCAAATGCTGAAAGTGATGCGGTAAAAATGGTAGAAAGACATATTGTTATGCCTTCACAAGCGACAGCATACAAAGTTGGTATGAATAAAATTTTAGAACTCAGAAAAATGGCCACGGATCAGCTTGGAGACAAATTTGATGTACGTGAATTTCATGATGTGGTGCTAAAAAATGGAGCAGTACCATTAAACGTTCTACAAGACATGGTTAATGATTATATCACGCAAAAACAAAAGGGTCAAGGTCAGATTTTAGATAAGTAATTATCTGCAAATTTTCTAAAGATTTATTATGGGGATGGCCACACTAATATAGTATGTTAAGTAGGGGTAATAGACCGAACTATACATTTTTTAAAATATTTAGCTAATTTTGAATACCAAGGAAGCATTTTAAATGCCATCAAACTATGCAAAAATTAGTCGTACTTCTTTCTATTTTTTTGATAGCCAGTTGTGGCATTAAAAAAAAGACAACCTATAGTTCAACAAAAGATTTTGAGGGTACGCGAAAGGTTAGTGTGAAAGCTTCAGAAGAAAAAGTAAGCACTGAACCACGTGTTCGTAAAAGAAGACGACGAAAAGTGAGTGTTAGGGCTTCTGAACCTGAAATTACTTCAACTGAAAATCGCGATAGAAAAAGAAATTCAAAAAATTATACCCTAACTAAGGCTGATCAAATTATCAATACAGCGCTAACCTTTTCCGGAACACGTTACAAATGGGGCGGAACTACTAAAAAAGGTATGGATTGCTCGGGCCTACTTTATGTTTCATTTTCAGAGCATGATGTAGAATTGCCTAGAGTTTCTCGTGACATGGCTGAAAAAGGGCGTAAGGTTAAACTAAAAAATATTGAAAAAGGGGATCTTATATTTTTTAAAACCAAACGTGGTCGTAGCATTAACCATGTAGGTATGGTCGTTGCCATTGAAGGCGATGAAATAAAATTTATTCACGCTTCATCTTCTAGAGGTGTTATTGTTTCTTCATTACGTGAAGGATACTGGAATTCAGCTTTTGTAAAAGCAACTAGAGTACTTTAATATGGACTTACTCAAGTTCATACCTATCAAACTAAATTTTTTTCTCATCATTGGAATTTTAACAGGAAAAATCTTCGATTTTTCGATAGTGTTTGCAACAATTATTACTCTTATCGGCTTGGTAATTTTAGCCTTCTTATTTAAAAAATCGCATCGAAAAAAGTCACTATATTTTGGTTGTTGCGCCCTACTAACTATGATTTGTATTGGCATTTTAGCCGTTAGCCTTTGGAAACCTAAAAATTGGAAAAGCCACTACTCGCATTTTGAAAATCAAAATCTTAATAGTTATTCTATAAAAATTCAAGAGGTACTCAAATCAACCAAATACAACCATCAATATCTTGCTACAGTACAAAAATTAAATGGGCAATCCACATCGGGTAAAATTCTTTTAAGCACCCCAAATGATATTCAATACACACCTTTTAAAGTAGATTACTCACTTCTCGCTATTGGGCAATTAAAAGAGATACAGGCACCTTTAAATCCACATCAATTTGACTTTAAAAGTTATATGGAAAGACAAGGTGTTTACCAC
Source organism: uncultured Maribacter sp. (assembly GCA_964554895.1). GTDB lineage: Bacteria > Bacteroidota > Bacteroidia > Flavobacteriales > Flavobacteriaceae > Maribacter_C. The sequence continues at coordinate 24,692 of CAZKQM010000011.1, forward strand.
CAACTTCGTATCGATAAAAACAGCTATTCCCTTACAAAATTTTATTCCCCATCGGTTTACGGAATTGCTTCTAAATTGAGAATAAAAATTATTTCGAAATTACGAGAAGCCAATTTTCCAAAAGAAGAATTAGCCATTGTTCAAGCTTTACTACTTGGTCAACGTAATGATATTTCCGATGATACTTACATCAATTATAAAAATGCTGGAGCAGTGCATATTTTGGCAGTTTCAGGACTTCATATTGGCATCATACTTCTAGTACTTCAATTTTTATTGCGTCCTTTAGAATTCTTGCCCAAAGGCAAAGAACTCAAACTCGCCCTTATTGTTTTGATTCTATGGGGTTTTGCACTTTTAGCGGGGTTTTCTTCATCAGTGGTTCGTGCAGTAGCTATGTTCTCTTTTGTAGCCTATGCCCTCTATCTCAACAGACCGAATAATACGTTCAATATTCTTGCGCTTTCGATGTTTTTTATCTTATTACTCATTAACCCAATGCTTCTGTTTCAAGCAGGTTTTCAAATGAGCTATGCCGCAGTAATCGCTATTGTTTGGATCTACCCTTTGCTTCAAAAATTATGGTTTCCGAAACCATTTATCATTAAAAAAATATGGCAACTATTTTCAGTCAGCGTCGCTGCCCAATTGGGTGTTTTACCCATAAGTCTTTTTTATTTTCATCAATTTCCAGGCTTATTCTTTATTTCCAATCTTGTTATTGTTCCTTTTTTAGGAATACTTCTAGGTATAGGAATTCTGGTAATATGCTTGGCCATGTTAAATATCCTACCCGAATTTTTAATTATTGCTTATTCGAAGTTGATTCAATTGATGAATTCTTCTATTGCCTGGATTGCCCAAAAAGATACCTTTCTTTTTAAAAATATTTCTTTTGATTCTGTTCAATTGATGCTGTGTTATACTGTTATCATCAGTTTCTTGATACTTGTAGTCGAATTAAAATTCAAGCGTATTGTTTTATTTTTGTCTACCGTTTTGGTTTTTCAGATCTATACCCTCGGTAGCGCACATTTATCTCATCAAAAAAACGAGTTGCTATTAGCGCATCAAACAAAAAATACCATATTGTTTGACAAAAACGGAGAACACCTAAAACTATTCGCCAGGCATAAAGAAGCCACAAAACGCCTCGTTTCAAATTATCAAGTTGCCGAACGTATTCATTTAGTAACGCATGATAGCGTACGGAATAGTTATACTTGGTTTGACAAAAAAATCAAAATTATTGATAGCCTAGGTATACTACCAAAAGAAAAGAATGTCGACTTTTTAATTCTTACGCAATCTCCTAAAATAAATCTAGATCGTGTGCTTGATTCTCTTCAGCCAAAAAACATAATTGCTGACGGTAGCAACTACAAAAATCTTATTGAAAGATGGCAAAAAAGCTGTTTAAAAAAAGAACTCCCTTTTCACTATACTGGCGAAAAGGGAGCATATTATTTTGAGTGAATTTAGCCCTAGGTAACGTTACCCATCCATTTTTTCAAAAACGGGCTTATTACAAAAAATATCAATCCAGCACCTACCGAAACCATAACCACATTCATAAAAATATTTGGCATTTGCAGCACATTTTCGGGGTCAAAATTCCCGCCTATAAGTCCAGCTATCAAATTCCCCAATGCAGCACCTACAAACCATATACCCATCATTTGGCCCAAATACTTTTTCGGAGCCAATTTACTTGTTGCACTTAGACCAACAGGACTAATAGTCAATTCTCCAATGGAGTGCAGAAAATATGTAAGTATTAAGGCAAACATTCCTGCTTTGGCACCATCAGCCGCCACTTTTGCAGCACCTACCATTACCAAAAAGCCAAGGCCAAGTAAAATAAGTCCAAGAGCAAACTTAAATGGTGTTCTTAGGTTAATGTTCCTAGCAGCCAACTTTACCCAAATCGCACCAACAATGGGGGCGAAAATGATAATAAAACCTGAATTGAAAGATTGCAGCATGCCAGCAGGCATCTCCCAACTACCTATAAACCTGTCCGTAAAGTCACGTGCAAAAAGGTTCAAAGATGAGGCAGCCTGTTCAAAACCGGACCAAAAAATGGCGATTCCCACAAAGAGTATGAATATTGATGTTACCTTTTTTTTGTCTACTTGCGAAAGACCACCGTTAAAGAGAATATTTGCAAAGTAGCCCATAGTTATTGTCACAATTATGATTCCCAAGGCTTGGGCAAGTCCAGTAGCGGTCGTCACATCTATCTTGCCCAAATACTGTAGCAAAGCCAAAAGACCCAATATGAAAACAATAATGCCCAAAGTAAAAGATGAACTTGACTTTCCTGTTTTTTCAATGGTTTTCACTTTTGGTACAATACCAATGTCACCCAAGTATCTCGGCGAATAAATTTTATAAACTATTAAGCCCAAAAACATGCCAATTGCAGCGAGACCAAAGCCTATATGCCAGTTTATCTCGGCCAGTAAAGGCACGAATATTTGTCCGAAAAATGCTCCAAGGTTTATACCCATATAAAAAATGGAAAATCCTGCATCTCGTTTTGCACCATCTTCCCCTTCATACAATTCCCCAACCAAAGTGCTTATGTTGCCCTTGAGTAAGCCAGTACCTAAGGCAACAAATGCCAGCCCTATAAAAAATATTGCTGGAGATCCAGGTATGGCAAGAATCAAGTGCCCAATCATAATAATAACACCTCCATAAAAAACTGCCTTTCTTTGACCGAAAATGTTATCAGCCAACCAACCTCCTGGCAGGGTCATTAAATAGACTGAAGCCGTGTAAAGACCGTATACTGCTCCCGCAGTCTCAGTAGTCAGACCAAGACCTTCCATAGCCATATCGGTGGTCATAAAAAGTATGAGAATTGCTCGCATGCCGTAAAAGCTAAAACGCTCCCACATTTCAGCAGCAAACAATACATATAGACCTTTTGGGTGGCGAAACTTCGGTTTTACAGTATCAGACATAATTTATTCTTGGTTTTAGTTATAGTTTGTTTTTAATGAAATCAGTCATTTTATTGAAAAGATGTATACGGGTATTGCCCCCGTAAATTCCATGATTTTTATCTGGGTAAATAGCCCATTCAAATTGTTTATCAGCTTGAATCAAGGCTTCAATCATGCGCATTGAATGCTGTACGTGCACATTATCATCACCAGAACCATGCACCAACAGATAATTGCCTTTTAATAATTCAGGGTAATTAAAGGGCGAATTATCATCATACCCACCAGGGTTTTCAGCCGGAGTACGCATAAATCGCTCTGTATAAATAGTATCATAAAATCGCCATGAAGTTACGGGTGCAACCGCAATTGCCGTTTCAAAAACATCATTACCTTTTAATAGGCAGTTGGTTGCCATATGGCCGCCATAACTCCATCCCCAAATACCGGTACGGTTTTCATCAATAAAAGGAAGATCACTAAGTTGGCGAGCCGCTTGAATTTGATCTTCAGTTTCATACTTTACCAAATTCAAATAGGTTACTTTTTTGAATTCGCGGCCTTTTAATCCTGTACCACGACCATCAACACAGGCTATCACATAACCTTGGGCTACTAAAACTTGATGCCAATAGTCTCTCGAACTCATCCAAGTATTGGCTACACTTTGCGAACCAGGACCACTGTATTGATACAGTAAAAGCGGATATTTTTTTGAAGCATCAAAATCATGTGGTTTCATCATATACATATTCAATTCATTACCATTCACATTAAGGGTTGAGAATTCTTTGGCAGCAATATGATATTGGCCTAGCAGTGCTAAAAGGCCTGAATTATCTTTAATATTTTTCACTTTGGCACCGGTTAAGGCTTTGTGCAAGGTATACACAGGTGGCGTTGTGTCACTTGAATAGGTGTTAATGAAATAGCTAAAATCGGCACTAAAATCGGCCCTATTTGTACCCGCTTGAACCGCTAATTGTTTCTTGTCGCCCCCACTACTATCCACGCTGTAAATACCACGATTAATGGATCCATTCTCGGTAGATTGATAGTAAATTCTATCTTCATTTTGATCATAACCAAAATAATTAGTGACTTCCCAATTACCTTTTGTGACTTGGTTCATCAAGGGCCCATCAGCACTATAGAGGTAAATGTGATTAAAGCCATCTTGTTCACTCGTCCAAATAAAACTATCATCACCTAAAAATGTTAAGTTATCAGTAATATCAATGTAGGCTGTATCTTTTTCTTCTAATAACACACGCACGGTTTTATCTGAAGCAGTTACCTCATGTAAGGTCAAATGATTTTGATGTCTATTTATGGTTTGAACACTCAAATGATTGGGGTTATTCATCCATTTTATACGCGGAATGTAATAGGCGTTTCCTAAATCTACTTTGGCAATACCCGAATTTTTGGTGTCATAAATATGAAGCGATACCTTGGCATTCTCTTCGCCCGCTTTCGGATATTTAAAAACTTCTTGTGTTTGGTATAAAGCACTTCCGTATACATCCATAGAAAATTCAGGAACATTGGTTTCATCAAAACGTAAAAATCCAATTTTTGTGCCGTCAGAATTCCATTCATAGGCTCTTACAAACGCAAATTCTTCTTCATATACCCAGTCAGTAATACCATTAATTATTTTATTCTTTTGACCATCTTTGGTAATCTGTTTCGTCTGATTTGTTTCTAAAGAAAAAACATGAAGATTGTTGTCTTTTGCAAAAGCTACCTCTTTATTATTCGGCGAAAATGTAGGTTCTTGAATTTTTTCATCTGATATCTTTATCAACTTTTTAGTCGCTATATCATACACATAATAAATAGCCAAAAATGAATGCCTGAAAATTGGTTCTTTAGCAGTGGCTAACAATATTTTAGACTCGTCATTACTGAATTCATACGATGAAAAACTATTTAATTCTGTAAAATCTTCTGAAGAAAAAATAGTAGCTGTTTGTTCTAAAGTTTGATAATCATATTTATCAATTCTAGAAATAGAGGTTTCTGCGTTTCTAAATCTATTGAGAACTGTATATTCTTTACCATTCTTCATTGACCGCAATGCATCAAGGCCTTGAGTTCTAAATTTGCCTTTGTAAATTTCTTCAACAGAAACATCTTTTTGTTGCGCCTGAACTACCGTCACGAACAGAAAAGTCAAGACCAATATGAAATAGGATTTTCTCATGTTTTTAAAAAAATAATTAACCTTGTAAGTTTAGTGAATATTCTACGAAAATCCACGATTCTTTTAAAAAAAATAGATTGCAGAACCGCTTTACTTCAACGCTCTGCTTTTTGGGGTTTATATGTATCTTTACCCAAAGCATTATTGCTATGATGAAACCCATTGAAGGCTTTTCAAAATTGACGAAATCAGATAAGATTAAGCTTATAGCTAACAACTATACTGCTGATTCTGAGTCGGCTACAAAACTACTTGAAACCTACTGGCATGAAGATGAAAAACGGCAGAAACTTCATGATGAGTTTATTGAAAACACCCTTACTAATTTTTACTTGCCTTTAGGCATTGCGCCTAATTTCTTAATCAATGATCATTTATATGCCATACCTATGGCTATTGAAGAAAGTTCTGTGGTGGCAGCAGCAAGTAAAGCGGCTAAATTTTGGCTAAAACGTGGCGGATTCAAAACATCGGTTTTAGGAACTGAAAAAGTGGGTCAGGTACATTTCATGTATACCGGGGCATTTGATAAATTGCAAAGCTTTTTTGAAAAAATTAAGCCTATTATGCTCTTTGAGGCAAAAGATATTACCCGTAATATGGAAAAGCGTGGGGGCGGTATCTCGAATATTGAACTGAGAAATAAAACATCTAATCTCGCTAATTACTTTCAATTGCATTGCACCTTTGAAACCAAAGATGCAATGGGTGCTAATTTTATCAATTCATGCCTAGAACAATTTGCAACCACCTTTAAAAGAGAAGCACAAACTTATGATTCTTTTAGCGCTACTGAAAAAGATATAGAGGTGGTCATGAGTATCTTAAGCAACTATGTGCCAAACTGTTTAGTGCGTGCTGAAGTTTCTTGCCCCATTGAAAAGTTAGACCCTGGCGACGGAACAACAGCACAACAATTTGCTGAAAAATTGGTTCGCGCCGTAACCATCGCTAAAATTGAACCTCATAGAGCGGTAACCCACAATAAAGGCATTATGAACGGCATTGATTCTGTTGTCATTGCTACTGGTAATGATTTTAGGGCTATTGAAGCTGGTATTCATGCCTATGCCTCTAAAACTGGCACCTACCAAAGCTTGACGCATGCAACAATTGAAAACGGAATCTTTAAATTTTGGATTGAATTACCTTTAGCTTTAGGTACCGTTGGTGGTTTAACAGGATTACACCCCCTGGTAAAACTTGCCCTCGAAATTCTACAAAAACCATCGGCTGAAGAATTAATGCAAATTGTTGCAGTAGCTGGCTTAGCTCAAAATTTTGCTGCTATTAGTTCTTTAGTAACTACAGGGATTCAAAAAGGACATATGAAAATGCATCTTTTGAATATTCTCAATCAGTTGGGTGCTACTGATGATGAAAAGAAAATTCTCGTCAATCATTTTAAAGAAAATAAGGTAACCCATAGCGAAGTGACAGCACAATTTGAGTCTTTAAGAAATGACTAAAGAATTTCATAGCAATGGCAAACTTCTTATAAGTGGCGAATATGCCGTATTAGATGGAGCTATTAGTTTGGCCATACCGACCAAATACGGACAAACTTTGAAAGTTACGCCACATTCAAATGAGACTTTGATTTGGAAAAGCTTTGATGAAAAAAATGTGATTTGGTTTGAGGGCAAATATGATATGCAACTTAATGAATTGCATACATCTTTAGATGAAGAAATATCAGCTACACTTATCAAAATTTTGAAAGTCGCTCAACAAATGAATCCTGATTTTTTAAAAGATGTTAACGGATGTACCGTTGAGACAAAACTAGAATTTGCCCGTGATTGGGGTTTAGGATCTTCGTCAACGCTCATCAATAATATTGCACAATGGGCCCGGGTAGATGCTTTTGAGTTATTATGGAGGTCTTTTCAAGGTAGCGGATATGATATTGCCTGCGCGCAACATAATAGCCCTATAACCTATCAATTATTACATCAAAAGCCTATTGTTCATCAAGTTGACTTTGACCCACCTTTTAAAAATCAACTCTATTTTGTGTATCTCAATCAAAAGATGAATAGTAGAAAGGCTATTCAGACCTATAAAAAAAGAAAAACATTGAATACCGCTGTGTTAACTACAATTTCTGAAATAAGTAGACAAATGATCTATTGCACTGAATTAGCTCGATTTGATGAGCTTATAGCACAGCATGAAGCTGAAATGGAAAAAGTATTAGGTATCACAATGGTTCAAAAAAGATTGTTCTCTGACTACAACGGAAAAATAAAAAGCCTAGGTGCTTGGGGTGGCGATTTCGTATTAGCAACGGGTAATTATGCGCCTGAATATTTCAAAGAAAAAGGCTTTGATACTATTATACCCTATACTAAAATGGTATTGTAAAAAAAATTCCGGAAGAACTAACCTCCGGAATTGGTATATTATTTTTTATGAACGTGTTCTTAGTAAAACACCTCTCTTTTATCTTCAATTTCAGAAGCTTCTTTTAAAGCATTATAGACAGCAGTATTTACTTTTCCGGCCGAGGCATTTTTTAAAGTATTTGCATACGTACTATAATTTTCAACATCAGGCGCTAACTCCTTAGCCGTTAGCTTGATGATGAAAATTCCTGAATTACCTTCAATCAAACCTGAAGTTTCTCCTTCCGCCATAGAGAAAGCAGTTCCTACCACCAATGGCTCATTACCAGACCCCGGAATGGTTGGAGACTTAACCGTTACAGAATTTGCATTTGACATTGCTTGACTAGCATCAGAAGATAAAGTTTCCATTGTCTTTCCCTGGTGTAAACTTAATAATTGAGAAGCCTTTCTTTCTTTTCTAATTTTTGGAAGTACTGTTGCTGTGGCATCCTCAACTGACATCAAACCTTCTTCATAGACTGCAGTCAATTGAACAACCGTATAACCATTATTAACATTAAATCTTTTGATATCTCCAATTTCAGTTTCCTCATCAAATGCCCACTTTACAATAGATCGCTGATTTGCTAATCCGGGAAGATTCTCGTCTAGAGCTTTTATTTTATTTACAGGCCTAACCACATAACTACTTTCTTTGGCAAGATCAGTAAATACTTTTCCGCCTTCAGTTGAAGCCATTTCAAATTTAGTTACATCGGTAAATAATTGATTAGATGTTTCTTCAGATGGCGCCACCTCTAATGATAAATACCCAATTTGAACCAAATCAGCCTTATCATCCACCTTAATTACATGAAAACCAAAATCAGTTTCAACTACACCTAATGCCCCTGTTGGATTATCAAAAGAAAAATCATTAAACTCTGGCACCATTCTGCCCTCTTGAAAGAATCCAAGATCGCCACCATTTGGTGCAGAAGGACCTTCAGAATTATCTTTAGCTAAATCAGCAAAAACAGTTCCTGATTTCTTAGCTTCTTGTAACAATCTATTCGCCTCTGCTTCGGCCTCTTCTTTTGTTCTAACCACCGAATCATCTGCAGTTTGAGAACCAGCATACTTTATTAAAATATGACTTGCCTTAACTTCGCCGTTTCTTTTTCTAGCATTCATCTTGGCAACTTTGTAGAAGTTACCATCTTTATAAGGACCGTATATTCCACCCACTGGTAAATTGAATAAACTATCAACAAATCTGGCTGACAATTCTTTTTTAGAACGATAAACAGTATCGAATTTGGTATCAGAATAAATATCTAAAAAAGTGGCCAAATCGGTCGTATTTCTAATTCCAATAATAGTGTCATTAGTAGTTGAATCTTCTTGGTCATTTAATAATCCTTGAATTCTTTTTTTAACAGCTGCATCATCACTTTCAGATGGTTTTTCTTCAAAAAGCACAAATTGAATATCTCTTGCTTTTTCTTGCTTATAATCATCTTTATTTTGTTTAATATACGATGCAATCTCACTTTTACTAACGGTAATTGAACTATCAGCTATTGAAGTATAAGGAACTCGTACATATTGAAAATTTACCTTATCAGTACCAAGCTTATAATCTAGTTTACCCTCATTTAAGGTGGCACCTACACCGGCTTTAATTAAATTAAAATAGGTTTGCTCTTTAGCGAGACTAATAATCGCTTGTTCTGTACGTAACCAGTTTTGATATAAAATTTGATTTTCTTCTGCCTTCCAATCAGCCACTGCATTTTTAAAAATGTCCTCATCAAAAACACCATTCGCATTGTGAAATTGAGGATTCTGAGCATAAGGGGTATTTCTTAAATAATTGATAATTTGATCTTGTTCAATATTAATACCAAGTGTTTCAAATTGCTCTTCTAAAATAGTACTACGTACCTCTTGATCATAGATTTGATTGACTAATTGTAAAGATGATGCAGTAGGTCCAGAATTATTCGTTGCAATTTCAAGCTTTTGTCTAAAATCATCGATTGATAATTCTTTGCCATTAATCTCGGCAACAGAAGATCCTACTTTACCTCCTCCTGAAGTAAAAAAATCAGCGGTAAAAATACCAGATGCTACAAATGCAAAAAGCGCAAGACCGATAATCAATATTAAAACTGTGGTTCGCTTTCGAATATTCTCTAAAATTGCCATGATAAAAGATGTTTTGAATCAGTGGGCAAAATTACTACTTTCTTTTTGAATAATAAAGAGGACTTTACCCTAAGAATAATGATACTACTGAAGTATGAAAATGGTGTTACTCTTTGTGATTCACTTGAAGTGTGACCAAATCAATCTTGTTGTTTGAAGATTCAAGAATAACAAATTTAAAATTATCTATTTCTATTTCAGAATTTGGTTCGGGTAGATCGCCCGTTTTACTAACAATAAGACCCCCTAAGGTTTCATACTCGTCATCTTCAGGTAGCTCTAATTTGTAATTTTCATTTAAATAATCAACCTCTAATCGTGCCGAAAACTTGTACGTTTGTTCGTCCAATAATTCTTCAATTAAATCAGTGATATCATGTTCATCTTCAATTTCACCAAAAAGTTCTTCAACAATATCTTCAACCGTCATGATACCCGATGTACCCCCATATTCATCTAAAACCACTGCAATACTCTTTCGCTTTTTAGTCAATACTTTTAAGATATCATGAATCAACATCGTTTCTGGCACAAATTCAACCGGCCTGAGAATACTCTTAATTGATTTAGGTTTTTTAAACATTTCATACGAGTGTACATACCCAATGATATTATCAACCGTATCTTTGAAAATCAATATTTTAGAATAGCCTGTATCTGTAAATAACTTTGTTACCGTTTTTGGTGTTTCATGTAATTCAATTGCCGCAATTTCTGTTCTAGGCACCATTACTTCGCGTGCCTTTACCCCTGTGAAGTCAAGTGCATTTTGAAAAATTTGAATTTCAGAATCAACCTCATCTTCCTCTTCAACCGTTTCCATTTGCTCGGTAATATAGTCTCCTAATTCAACTTTACTAAATGCCAATTGCACCTCATCGCCGTCAGTTTTGAAAAAGGTTCTTAAAATGAAGTCTGAAATATTCATTACGAACCATGATATTGGCGAAAAAAGCAAATAAAATATATAGGCTGGTAACGTCAGCACTTTCAACAAGGTATTAGAATAAATTTGAGATAAAACCTTAGGTAAAAATTCAGCAGTAATTAATATGATTAAGGTTGAAATTAAGGTTTTTGACAAGAGATTAAAGTCAGTCAAAAGCAAATTCAAAAAACCACTGCTTTTTGGCAACCATTGTTGAAACCAATTCATTAATACTTCACCCATAAAAAGACCATAAACAACTAACGAAATATTGTTACCAATTAACATAGTAGCAATAAATTTAGATGGCTTTTTGGTAATTCGTCTTAGTAAATTAGCAAGAAATCCTTCTTGCTTTTTCTCTATTTCGATATGTATTTTATTGGCAGAAACATAAGCGATTTCCATTCCGGAAAAGAAAGCGGAAAAAAATAATGATAATAGAATGATTAGTATTGATGAATTCAATGTTCTTCTTGATTATCTCGTTTTCGTTTTTCAAATTTATTCAAATAATGTTTTCTGAAGAAAAACATGAAGGTGGTAATTACGGCTAGTAAAATAAATATATATGCACGTGACCTATCAACACCCCAAAGATTAAATGCCATGAATGCTGATAACACAGCTATAGCTAGATTAATATAAACCGTAAACTTTAAATATTTATTCATCAGCGTTTTCTTTAATAAGCATTAAACCATAGGTTTTATTGGCATGCAGGTAACTTAGATTTTTGTTGAAATCCATACCCTCACCATCCATAATGGTTCCTTCTTCAGGGTTGGTGTATTTAAATTTTTTCTGGGTGAAAATCCATTCATTTTCCTGATCGTAAAACAATTGAGGCGCTTCTAACTTTTTACCATCGTGACTTTCAATGACCACATTGCCACGTAAATCTATTAAATTCGTTTCAGAATAAATAATACCGTAGTCAGCAGTAATTTTACTTTTTTGATTTTTATCATCAAAAAAATCAACTATGAGTCCGTCAGGAAACTTTTGATGTGGAAAACTTAGGTTGGTAAAATCTTCATTTTTAGGGCTAGTCAAAATTGAAATCACTCTTGACGAACCTGCATCTTCAGCATTGATTTTTGAATTCGCCTCGGTATAGGTTAGTACAAAATTTTCGCCCACACCAAGTGGAAAAACTTTCTTTTGAGCTTCTTTACCAACTCGTTCATACGTATCATCACAAGACAAAAAAAGCATTGTGATGCAAAACATCACAATGCTCATTCTATTCTTGAAAATTATTTTCATCTATAAATTTGGTACTTTTACGCTGCCGCCTACCCAGCAATTGAAACTTACGGTTTTACCCGCCATACCCTGTTCAAAAATCATAGATTTTGTTGGCGCTTTAGCCATATAGCTCTTCACAGATTTGTTTGCTCGAGAACTTAATGAAGGATCTACACGTGCCGCTTTACGAGCCATTTCTGCTGCTTTCCAGTACATAGCTAATTTCTCAAACGTAGTTGAACCACAGTCATTTGCACTCGATGCATATAATGTCGCTATTAATAAATATGCCTTACCATTTGAAGGGTTTGCATCAATTGCTTTTTGCGCATATTTTCTAGATGTTGATTTGCTACCTCTTCTATAAATAGTTGCTACCTTGTATGCGATATTTGATTTTTTTCTTGCATCTGTTTCAAGACCTAAAGCCTTATTAAAATCAGCAACGGCATCACTAGTATTACCTGCTTTTTGCTTCAATGTACCTAAATATACATATACATCAGCCGATGGGTCTAAACCAGCTTGAACCTCAACCATCTTTCTAAAAAGTGGATCATCAGTACAATCTTTACTAAACATTCTACTTACCGCTCTTTTTACCCAAGTGATGTCATTTTTCTTGGCATCAAAGTTTTTCTGATATAAGGGTATTAGATTGGTACAATCAGCCAACTTACCTAATTTAGAATCAATACTGCTGGCAATTTTACCATATGATTTTGAGTTGGTGGTTGCCGACTTTAAACGCTTTTTCTCTTTGGAAGTTAAAGTACCTGCCTCCTCTTTTGGCAAAAGTTTACTAATGATATCTGTTAATTTGATATTCTCTTCTTCTATTTTCTCAGTTACATTATCATAAACATCAAAAACTTCTTGTAGTTCTTTTTTACCATCGCCATGCAAATCAACCAAACTTGAAAAATATAAGTATAATGCCTTTGGGTTTTTAAAGTTCGCACGATCAGTATTAAAACCTTCACTCAATTGAGCATAGACATCATCATTTGAAATTGACTTATTATCATACTTAAACAAGACCTTTTTAATAATCATATCAGCCTTCTTAGTCTTTGCAGGAAAATGTATCATCCTGTTATCTAATAAAGTCAAATAATCAGTTGCATAACCATCTTTTTCAGCACCCGAAGATTTCTTGTGCTTATCTTTTAAAATTTTCTCACCAACAGAGTAAACCGCTAAGTTTACTTTCGGGCAGTTTTCGTAAACCATTTTCCATGGTTCATATGCCGCATCATAGTTTTTAACTTTAGCATGTTCTGCAAAAATGGAAAGATTAGTCATGCATTCCGCATTTTGATCCTGCGCATTACCAATCATCATGAATCCTAAAAAAAGGATAATCGCTGTGTGGAATTTTGATTTCATATTAATGGTTTAAAATGGTTAATGTATTCTAGTTATTAATTTATTTTTGCTTTTCTGAACCATTGGTCATTCAATGAAAGACCAATGTTTATTTTAAAATAGTTTTCTTCTACAAGCTGCGCTTCTGTTGTACCTTGTTTTCCAATTTCAAAACCGAGGTTTACATTTGAGAAACTTCTTCCGAGTGGTAGACCAACTCCAAAAGTTATGCCAAAGTTATTGATAGGCGTACCATTTACTATCATACCAGTGTTTTCCATTCGGTATCCTGCTCTATAGGTAATGCGTTCGAGATATTTAAATGAACGATGATCTGGTACAAAGAATCCACCAAAAGCCATCACACTTGCATCCTCATAAACTAAATTATCTACGTCTAAAAACGCATTTGTAAAATTGCTTAGGGCTTGACTTGAATATTCTCCGCCTAGAAACCATTTTTTTTCTTTACCTATACCTAAACCAAAAGTTGTTCTGGTTGGCACATTAACTAGCGTTTCTTTCAAACCGTTTGCATCAAGATTAACGTTAAGAGATTCAATTTCACTGCCAAATGCAGAACTATTAGAATCAACAACAATCGACCCAATAGACTGTTCATTTCTAGATTCTAATTCAGTCTGAGCATTGACCCTGATGTTTGTATATAAAGTAAGATTCTCGCTGATTTTAGGAGTGTAATTCAATGAGTAAATTAAGTCTAAGCCTCCAATTCTCGATGTTCTATTGTCAAAGGTTGCTAACTGTAAACCCTCAATTATTTGAGTTCTAGAATTCTCTAAGGTTCCAAAATTATAGTTGGCAGAGACCCCAATACTTAAACTTTTAGTAATGCCGTATCCTATTGCCACATACACTTTGTTTAACCCTCCAATCCCTGAAAAATTATTAGTTACATCTGCACCTTGAGCATTGGTTGAAAAGGTATCTATATTATACCCAACGGAAGTCACTGGTAATATTCCGAAACCCACACCAAGTCGTTCACGTAAGGCGAAAGCTACCGATAAATAATCAAGATTAGTTACACTTGAAGATTGTACTTCATCGGTTGTTTGCAAATCAATATTTTGGTAAGATGATCCTGCAGAATAGGTAGTAATACCAAATGTTTCACCTATTTGTAGCCCTAAATCAGCATAAGCAGCTGGGTTTTGAAGATTGACATGTATGCTATCAGTATACATTCCTATACCACCCATCATTTGATTTTCTACGGTAGTTGCAGTTCGAATATCGCCTAAACCGAAAAGAGAATATGGGCTAACTGTACCGTTTTGAGCCTTAACACCAAAAACTGAAAGACATATAAGAACAAAAACAAATTTCTTAATCATTAACTATTTGTTATATTCTAATAGGTGGTTTAAGCCCATTAATAGAAATTTTGAGTCCGCAAATATGCCATTTTTTAGTCGCTTTGACAAAAAATGAGCGTCTCCACCTGTTAAAATAACTGTTAAATCTTTGATTCTAGATTCATATTGCTTAATCACACCCTCTATTTCTTGACAAACACCGTTAACAACGCCACTGTGAATACTTGAGGCTGTAGTATTGCCCATAAAATCTTCAGGATATTCTTTTTCTAATAATGGAAGTTTCGAAGTCTGGTTATGTAATGCTTCGTAACGCATGGATACACCCGGAGATATTGCACCGCCTTTATAAACATCTTTTTCATCAAGAAAATCATAGGTTATGCAGGTACCGGCATCAATGATTAAGGAATTGCCTTTCGGGTTCTTATAATAAGCCGCTGTTGCCAATGCTACACGGTCAACACCTAAGGTTTTTGGCGTTTTATAGGCATTTTTAAAGGGTAATTTTGAACTTTGGTTAATCACATGAAGTTTACAAAAATCAGAAATTAAAGCAAGTTCATTTTCTTGAAAATTACCAACAGATGAGATTATTGCATCCTTAATATTTTGATATTTCTTAAAAATAAGATGGACTTCATCAGAAAATAATTTGGTTCCTGAAGAATTTGTTACATAAGACGCAATGGTCTCATATACAATGTTGTTTTTAGCAAAAACTGCTAATTTGATGCGTGTATTTCCGGCATCTATAATAAGGTTCATATTGCAAAGATTGCAAATTGATAAAAAACTATTCTCTTTTTTCTTGATTTTGTTTGTATAAACTAAATTTGAAATTATATTTGCACCCCCTTTGGGGCATGGTGCCTTAGCTCAGTTGGTAGAGCAATGGACTGAAAATCCATGTGTCCCTGGTTCGATTCCTGGAGGCACCACAACAAAACCCTGCAATTGCAGGGTTTTTTGTTTCTTTACATTTCTTATCAATAAAATCAAACCATGAGCATAAAAGTACTTAGAGCACTTTTTTCAAGAGACTTAAGTCGCTTGAAAAAAGAAATTGAAGCCTATCTAAAAGAGGAAAATCTTTGGATAATTGATCAAAATATTGCGAATTCAGGAGGAAACCTTTGCTTACACCTTATCGGAAATCTAAATACATTCATAAGTGCAGAACTGGGTAATACTGGATATATTCGTCAGCGAGACTTAGAATTTTTACTTAAGAATGTGCCTAGAACAGCGTTAATTACTCAAATTGAAGATACCCTTAAAATAGTAGATCAAACACTTGAAAATCTTGATCCAGGTGAATTAGAAAAGGAATATCCGATTTTGGTATTTAAAGAAAAAGCTACTACGGGCTATTTTCTAACCCACCTTGCCACTCACTTAGGCTATCATTTAGGGCAAATCAATTACCATAGAAGACTATTGGATGTAGAGTGAAAGGATGTTCTAAAATAGTATCTTTGCTTTGTTTTAAACTTGTATTAAAATGAAAAAAATCATCACATGTATTTTTGCTTTCTTTTTTACGACCATTGTTTTCGGTCAAAAGAAACTTGAATCCACTCTAAAGCAATTAAATAAAGAGAGTGTACCGTATATGTATGTTGATGAACTTGATACCCTTGAAAACGTAACAATTCTCGATACCCGAGAAAAAGCTGAGTTTGAAGTGAGTCACATTAAAGAATCTGTTTGGGTGGGTTATGAGAATTTTGCTTTAGAAAATGTTTTAACCCGTTTTCCTGATAAGAACAAACCCATACTTGTTTATTGTTCTATTGGTGTTCGATCTGAAGATGTTGGCGAAAAATTACAAAAAGCAGGATATACCAATGTTAAAAATCTTTACGGTGGTATTTTTGAATGGAAAAATAGTAATCAAGAGGTTTACAATCAAAAAGAGGTAGCAACTGACAGTGTTCATGCTTTTGATGAATACTGGGGCAAATTACTACATAAAGGAATTAAAGTTTATAACAATTGATTTCTAAGACATTTCTCACGCCCCAAAATACCATACCAAAAAAGTACTAAAATTGGCACCAGCAAAACATACTACTTCAAAAGAACTACTGATCATTTTTACAAGAAATCCGGAATTAGGAAAGGGCAAAACAAGATTAGCCGCTACGGTAGGTAAGCATAAGGCCCTAGAAATTTATAAATTTTTGCTTTCGCATACCCGAAAAATAACAAAGGATCTCAGAAGTGTGCGGCAAGTTTGGTACACTGAAAAAGTATGGCTTGAAGATGAATGGGCGAATGAAATTTATGATAAAAAACTACAAAAAGGAGCTGACTTAGGTTTAAAAATGAAATTTGCTTTTCAAGAAGGTTTTGAGGCTGGTTTTGAAAAAATAATGATCATTGGTAGTGATATGTTTGATTTGAATAAATCAGACTTAGAATTCGCTTTTGAACAACTTAAAAAGAATGATTTTGTACTTGGACCTGCAGAAGATGGGGGTTATTATCTATTAGGAATGACCTATTTGAAACCAGAATTATTTAAGAAAAAAGAATGGGGTACAAATACGGTTTTAAAGGATACTTTAAACGATTTAGAAAAAGAAAAACTACATTTACTACCCGTTAAAAACGACGTAGATATTTATGAAGATATCAAAGATATTGAAGCCTTTCAACCCTATTTAAAAGACATATGACACTAAACGAAAAACAATTATCAGAATCGGCGCAATACCTAAAAAGTAAAGGTTTTGATAAACCCGAAATTGGTATTGTTTTAGGTACAGGCTTAGGAAAATTAGCCGATGAAATTGAAAACCCGATTATAGCGCATTACAATCATATTCCGTTTTTTCCTTTAGCAACTGTTGAATTTCATACTGGGAAGTTAATTTTTGGAGATTTTCAAGGTAAAAAAGTAGTGGTGATGCAAGGGCGCTTTCATTTATATGAGGGCTATGATTTGATGGATGTTACCTACCCTATTCGAGTCATACATCAACTCGGCATCAAAAAACTATTTATATCAAACGCATCAGGTGCTATTAATCTCAATTTTAAAAAAGGAGATATGATGCTTATTGAAGACCATATTAATCTTCAAGGTAGTTCGCCTTTAGCGTTTAAAAATGTTGCTGAATTTGGAGATAGATTTGTTGATATGCTCGAACCATATGATGTTGATATGCGTCAAAAACTCATTGAAATTGCCAAGAAAGAAGGCATTTCGTTGCAAAGAGGAGTTTATGCATCAGTAGTGGGGCCTCAACTTGAAACCAAGGCCGAATACCGAATGTTAAAAATTATTGGAGCTGATGCAGTAGGAATGAGCACCGTACCTGAAGTAATAGTTGCCAATCATTTAAAATTGCCAATTGTTGCCGTTTCTGTTTTAACTGATGAATGCGACCCAGACAATCTTCAACCTGTTAACATTCAAGAAATCATAGAAATTGCTGGTACTACTGAACCAAAAATGGTAAAATTATTCCGCGAACTAATTAAAGCTATTTAAGTTTTCAAAAGTAGAAAATATTAAAATTTAAAGACCCTACTTCATGTAGATGAAAAGCAAGTCTTTATGTTTATTAAAAATTCAATTATCGAGTAAGTATTTAATTTGATTTTCGTCAAATCAGTTAAATCTATAATCTAATAGTATGACTAAGTTTTTTGTACTCCTGCTTTTTATCTTTGCATCTTGTTTTAATCAACAAAAAAATGCTGAAGCGGCTACATCAGGTATTGAAGATAATGACCAGAATGAAATTTTACAGGCTGATGTTATACCTGCTGAGCCTGAAAAAGTTGTGATAGCAACATCAGAAGAATTCAACGAAAAAACTAAAGAAATTGAGAAAGTTGAAATTAAAAAAGAAACGGTAGCTCCTATTCAAATAAAAGAAGTACAACAAGCTTCGAATTCAAATTCTCAAGAAAAAGAGAAAATCGAAATAGTTGTTGATGAAGTAGAAAAAGAAGTTAAAGAAATGGCTGAAACCTCAGAAAATAATGTTGAAAATACTGAACGTATCACTGAACCAAAAACAGAAATTAAGGGTCCTGCACCTGAAGATGTAAGCCATTCTCTATGGAATGATTTATTGACAAAATATGTAAACTCAAAAGGCGATGTGAACTATAAAGCCTTTAAAAACGATGTTGATGACTTAGATACATATCTTCTCTATTTGGCTGATAATAGTCCTGAAAAAAGTTGGTCTAAAAACAAAAAGTTAGCCTATTATATTAACTTATATAATGCTGCCACCGTAAAACTAATATTAAATAATTATCCAACAAAAAGCATAAAAGATCTTAAAAATCCGTGGGGTAAAGAATGGGTTAAAACTGGTGATGGTGTACTTTCTTTAGGAGACATTGAACATAAAATTTTACGTAAAATGAACGAACCTCGTATTCACTTTGCTATTAATTGTGCTTCTTTTTCATGCCCTAAACTTTTAAACGAGGCTTTCACTGAATCAAAAATGGAAGCTCAGCTTGAAGCTACTACCAAAGATTTTATTAACGACCAGACTAGAAATATTATTTCAGCAGAAAAATTGCAGTTATCAAATATTTTCAAATGGTATAAGAAGGATTTTACTGAGAATGGTTCTTTAATTGATTATATAAAACCATATACTAATGCTCAAATTACCTCCGATTCTGATATCGATTATTTAAAATATGATTGGAATTTAAATGAAGCAAAATAACCCCCAAATCAGCATCATTATACCGGTTTTTAATGAAGCACAAACAATTGCTCAACAACTTTCATATCTAAAAGAAAATTCATCGCCCTCAAATATTGCAGAAATTATAGTTGTAGATGGAGGTAGCAATGACACCACAACCCAAATTGCTGCTACAAAAGATGTACTACTAATACATTCTAAAAAAGGTAGAGCGACGCAAATGAACGCTGGTGCTAAAAATGCAGGAGGAGACATTCTCTACTTTTTACATGTTGATACTGTACCTCCTATTGGTTTTGACACTACTATAATAGAAGCTTTTAAAGCTGGATCAAATACAGGTTGTTTTCAATTGAAATTTGATAGTAATAGTACATTTCTTAAATTCTTTGCTTGGTTCACCCGAATAAATAGTAAACTCTGTCGTGGCGGGGATCAATCATTATATATTTCAAAAAGCCTATTTGAAAAATCAGGCGGTTATAATGAAGACTACTTTATTTACGAAGATAATGAGCTTATAAACAGATTATATGACTTAACAGATTTTACCGTTTTACCTCAAACCGTAAAAACATCTGCAAGAAAATATGAGCAGTTGGGTGTCTTCAGATTACAATATCATTTTGCCGTCATTCATATAAAAAAATTATTGGGTGCCGGACCCGAACAGTTATATGATTATTACAAAAGAAAAATAGCTGTTTAGCGAATTCGTCCTATTTCGCCACTTTCGTAATCTAAAATTATTCCTTCTGAAATCCACTTCGCCAAAGCTTGACGATTGTCAGGTACCAAAATACGCTTCTGATCTTTTTTGTTGCGAATATTACCAATCTCAATAAACGTCATCGCTGGATGCGTTTTTTTAACCAGATATAAATTAGTCCTATCTTCAAAAGTTCCTGTATAGGTACGATTGGGTTGATACTTTTTATATTTTTTCTGAAATGTCTTATGTACACTTTCAGCTAACTTTTTACCATTTTTACTCTTTTCATGATGATAAAAGAAAACATCAATATTTTGACCCACACTACGGCTATCAACATGCGTAACAATTAATCGTTGAAATTTACCACGATTTTTACGATGTAATTCATTAACCACATCTACTCTCTGTTTGAGTCGCTGAACCTGATTTAGTGGTATTTTTTTGTTTTTATAGGCCACTTCATCATGATCAATTTTCAATATTCTTTCATCGCGTATACCATCATTAGGATCTCTGATAATCACATAAACCAACCCACCGTGCGCGATTAATTCTTTAGCCAATCTTAAGGTTATATCGTAAGCATATTCATCTTCTGCTATATCTTTACCATTATATTTTGCCATAGCCCCAGGGTCAGGACCCCCATGACCAGAAACCAAATAATAAACAGCGTTTTTCAGTTTGCTACTTTTCATTTTAACCTTTGCATACTTTTCTCCAAATATCGGATAGGTTCCTTCTGCGTAATTCAATTTATTAGTTGTACTATTCGTCGTAGTAGATAATGAATCTTCTAATTTCAATTTAGTATTTGGAATTCGATAGGATCTACCTTCATACAAATGAATACTATCACGCAGGTTGTCTACATTCATTGCAATGAAATCATCATACACTTCATACGGATCAACCCCTTGTTTTCGAAGTAGTGATAAAATACCGTCTCCTTTCTCAGCTGTTGCCATCGAATTTTGAGCATGAATACCAATAGCACTGAAAAATATTAACACTAAAAAAAGAATAGTATGATGTGATTTTTTTGAGGTCATTTTAAAATAGTTTCTCTATTGCTTAATTATCAATAACAGTGCCGCATACAAAATTAAGTAACCCGTACTTATCTGTAAAATGAAAAAATTAAAATAGTTAACTAAATTTTTAACAAGCCTGGGACTAAAAATATTGACCAATGCCAAAGACTAATCCGTTTACATTTTCAGTTAAACCAAAACCATAATCAATTCTGAAAATAGCATTAAATACCTTTTTATGAATAAATCGTACGCCCACACCCGAAAATACTCTAATGTTCTGATTTTCTCCAAAATCACTAAAAGCACCCCCCGGATTTCGCCAAGAGCCCGCGTCTACAAAAACATTACTTTGTAAAATAAACCAGTTTGCATCAACTACTGTATGTCTATACTCGCTATTTAAAATAATTACTCCTGTTCCTCGATCTATGGTGTTTCCTACTCCTCTGATATTCAAATTATTATCAACCGAAAAGGGCGCAAATGGTGTGTCTAAATTACTTGCAATACCTAAGCGCAATCTACCCGCTAAATTTCCTTTTTTGCCTGTTCTGTGAAAATAGCTAAGGTCACTAAAACCTATTAAAAATTCTGGTAAATTAATATCACTACTCCCTACATATTGAAAATTTAAAAATCCTTTAAAACCTTCAACGTATTGATAATGATAATTAACATAATTAAGATCGTAAATGAATTTAATCAAATGCTTTTCAACATTCAATTCAAGGGGTACTTCAGGACTCGTAGCTCCTGAAATATATTCATAGTCTTCAACAAAAAGGCTGAAACCCAATTCAATTTTATTATTAAAATCAATTTGATATAATCCTGATAATTCAAAACCTTTATTATTATATCTGTATTGCGCATCATCCTCTGCAAAAAACACTGGTTCTTGGGTAGTTAAATCTTTATAACTCAACCCTAATCCAAATTTATTACTAAATAAAAAAGGGGCTTTTATATTTAATCCAAAGGAATTAAAAACATCAAACTGATAAAAACCTCCTAATTCAATATTTCGCCCCAGAAAATTAAACTCTTCTAAACCTACTCTAAAAGCAAAATCATCATTAGATGATGAAAATAAATTAGCAAAAGGTATGAGTGTAAAATTTTCTTCAATAGTATAGTAAACATTATACTCACTTTCATTTGCAGAAAAGACCTGAAAATAGGCATGCGCAACTGATGGCAATCGTTTTAATCGTTCAATGTCATTCTTAAGCATTACTGAATCTAAAACTAAACCAGGCTGCGCTTTGACTAATTTTTTAATAGCCGAAATTTTGGTACGCTTAAGCCCTCTAATTTTTAAATCAATAATCGAATGATTCTGACCAAAACATGTAGCCACTATCAGGAACATTAAAAAAGAAGAAAACAGCCTGTGCATCTAAATTCAAATTACGCCTGCAAAGATAGGCTATAGCTGTAACAAAGAAATCACAATCAATTTATTCTATTTGAAAAGGTAACTCAGAGAATAAATTAACCCAATTATCTTCACTGACCCCTAATAGGCTGAAATTATAGGTTTCACCAACTTCTAAATCACGAGGTGGTTCTGGTGTAATATTCAAAACAACATTATCTAGATTATAAAATTGAAAATTTTTCTCAAATGTATAGGTGCCTGATATAAAATCATTTGAAAGTTCAGTTAATACATGAAAATATATTGCGTTATCGTCAAATAAACCATCTTCCCAAGAAAAAATGGGCATTGTAGATGAAGCATCAACGGCAACATTCTCTGTTATATACTCAGTTGGCCTAGTAAGCTGCTTCAACCGAATAGGATTTGAAATATGGGTTACCCCTTCTTCATCAAAAGCCACAATTACCCATTTTTCATTCGTTGATGAAATTTCAAATTTTTTAAGAAACCCATTGAAAACATCTACTATAGGAAAATCAATAGCCGTATAATTAGCGAAATCATTTTTATCTACTGTTTCATTTTCAGTTTCAAAATATTGAAAATTTGTGGTGCCTGGTCTAGGAAAAAAGAATACGCTAATCAAATCATCATTTTCATTATTTGCTGCACACGCAATAACATTGTCTAGAACTAATTCTCTATTTGTTAAACTATTTTCTTGATTTTCTTCAGTGCTTATGGCATCAGTTGAACAACTCAACATACTAAAACCAATAAGAAAAAAACAAACTCGAAACATATCAATTTACTTTATAAAACTCTTCAATCACCTTTTGAGCGGGTTTGTTTTGAGGGGTAAATCTATTATTATCAACGCCACCAACTCTATCATGCCAAATGAACCATTTCCAAATATAGCCGCCAGCAAACCAATCTTCTTTCCAAAATTCATCGAAAATTGCCTTGGTTGCATTTACTTGTCCATCTAAATTTACCTTTTCTTCATTACGATCTACTAACCATGGTTTTTTAGCTGTATAATCCATACTACGATAGCCAAATTCGGTAAACAAAATTGGTTTTTTGTTATCTACTGAAAAGGCTTTCATAGTTGGCTTCCATTTTAGCCAACCCTCTTTTAATTCTTGAACAGTTGGTGTTTTCTGTTCAGATAAAGGAAAATAGGCATCAATGCCTATATAGTCTAGTTCATTCCAAAAGGGCACTCTTGCATACTCGTCCCAATTGGCAGCGTAGGTCAGTTTTCCTTTATATATTTTCTTGACTTTAGCAATTAAAGTTTTCCAAAAAGCTGGCCTATGTTTCACAAATTGTTCTAATTCAGTACCAATACAAAAAATTTCAGCATTGGTTTCTTTGGCCAATTCAGCATACATCAAAATGAAAGACTCATACGATGCTTCAAAGGCTTTCCAATCTTCTTCCTTTTCTAATTTAAAAGCCCCTGTAAACTCGCCGTGACGTATCCATATCTGAGGTTTCAACAATACCTTGATGCCATTTTTATGCAACATATCAATATACTGTCCGCCGCCTTCTTTGGTTTCACCATACCATTGACGATCGGTATTAAATATAACCTGCGGAGTGCCCTCTCTTCCTATAAAGCCAAAAGGCATTACCGCTGCATGATTCGCATGAATTGGCAAAAGGTAATCAATATGCTCTTGTGTAACTTGACTTTTGTTCGCTACAAAACTGATTCCATTAATTTTTTCGTCAACCTGACTAGCACACGACCATTGTAAAATACATACTATTGAAAAAATAAAAACCCTCATTTAGTTTACGATTAACGTACTAAATTAAGGGTTTTTATTAATTCCTTAATAATAAATTCTGCCTACTTTCTAAAATATACCACGCAAACCAATATTAAAAGTTTCTCCTAAACCGGTATTATTTCCTCTGACAAAATTGGTGTACAATACTTCTAAATTAATTGCTTTTGAAAGTTGATATTTTGCACCACCACCTATTGCTGTAAAATCTTGTGCAAATTCATTTCCTAAGTCGAGACGCTGAGAATGTTGCGCTAAGGCTAAAATGGTAAAATTCTGTGATGGAAAATAGCTTAAGAAAATTCCAGGATTAATGTTAAGACTATTGTTTGCAAAACTTTCTGCTTCATCACCAAAATTTAGCTCTGTAGTTAGTTCAGTAAATAGTTGCCATTTGTTACCCGGAAAAGTGTAATCATAAAATAATCTGTTCTGCCAAACAAAACCTTTTTGCTCTAAAAACACTCCGTTCTCTGACTCATTATCAATTAAAGGAATAAATAATGAGCTTTGAATAGAAAAATTACTCACTGAAGCAAAAGGAACAAATTTTATTGAAGGTGCAAAGGCGGTTAAACCTGATCTCGATTGATCATCACCACTAAAATTAAACACATCTAACGCACCTCTCTCGTCACCATTACTGCTTATAACATTAGAACGTAAGCGCGCAATGAAACCAAGGTTAACCCTTTTGTTGCTACCCACTCCTGTGTAAAATTCAAAGGTAGATGTAAAAAAAGATTGTCTAGGCTCAACACCTTCTGAAAAAGTACTTTCTGTTTGGGTGTATAAATTATTAAACCATTTAATATCTACTTTCCCTTTTCCTATCAATTTTGAAGGTGTGTATTGTTGTATATTACTTTGACTTTGAGCGGGTTCATCTACTACATCTGGTTCATCTTGTGCGAAACCAGCCGAGGTGGCAAAAAGCACTCCAGCAATTATTAAGTAATTTTTTATTGTTTTCATGTTGTTGTTATTTATTAAAATGAAGTCTTGTTCTTTTTTTAAAACTTCGGAAAAATTATTACTAATTTAATTTACTT
>CAZKQM010000012.1:0-45662 GCA_964554895.1 uncultured Maribacter sp.
CCACCATCCGTAGAAAATATAGGAAGCAATTAATAGAAAGGCATTCTGTAGTTTTAATTTTGATATAAAAACAAACCAATAGCCCACAAAAAAAAGGACAAGAAAAACAAGAAATTCAATAGAATTGAAAAGCACTTTGGTTGACAGCTTTAATTAGGTTGCTAAAGCTAGTTTAAAAATAACAGTATACCCAACAAAAAAGGCTAGTGATACATCACTAGCCTTAAACTATCTTCAAAATGAATAATTATATTACACCTTGGGCTAACATGGCATCTGCCACTTTTACGAAACCTGCTATGTTGGCTCCTTTCACATAATTGCAATACCCATCTTTTTCTTTACCATACTCAATACATGAATCATGAATATCTTCCATGATGGCTTTCAGCTTCTCATCAACCTCTTCACGAGACCAACTAATACGCAATGAATTTTGTGACATTTCTAATCCGGAGGTAGCAACCCCACCCGCATTTGAAGCCTTGCCTGGTGCGAACAAAATTCTTGCTTTTTCAAAAGCGTGAATTGCCTCAGGCGTTGAAGGCATATTCGCTCCTTCAGCCACACAAATACATTTGCCTTTAATTAATTTCTTGGCATCAGCACCATTCAATTCATTCTGAGTTGCACAGGGTAAAGCGATATCACATTTGACATCCCATGGTTTTTTACCTTTGAAAAATTTAGCAGATTTATACTTTTTAGCATATTCAGAAATACGTCCTCTTTTATTATTTTTCAAATCCATCACATATGCTAATTTCTTAGCGTCAATTCCTTCGCTATCTAAAACATATCCTTGAGAATCAGACAGTGTTAATACTTTAGCTCCTAGTTGTATTGCTTTTTCAGCAGCAAATTGCGCTACATTTCCAGAACCAGATATAATCACGTTCTTGCCTTCAAAGCTTTCACCTCTGGTTTGCAACATACTTTGTGCAAAATATACGGTGCCATAACCTGTAGCTTCAGGACGAATTAATGAGCCACCCCATGAACGACCTTTTCCTGTAAGTACGCCGGTAAATTCATTTTTAATTTTCTTATACATGCCAAATAAAAATCCTATTTCTCGTGCTCCAACACCAATATCACCTGCTGGCACATCAGTATTTGGGCCGATATGACGATTTAATTCAGACATAAAAGCATGACAAAAACGCATTACCTCATCATCAGTTTTACCCTTAGGATCAAAATCAGATCCGCCTTTACCACCACCCATGGGTAAGGTGGTCAAACTGTTTTTGAAAACTTGTTCAAAAGCCAAAAATTTCAAAATACTGGCATTTACAGTAGGATGAAAACGTAAACCCCCTTTATAAGGACCAATGGCTGAATTCATTTGAATTCTATACCCACGGTTTACATGTATTTCTCCTTTATCATCGACCCAAGAAACGCGAAATGAAATCAACCTTTCTGGTTCAACCATACGCAGTAATATATTTTTACCACTATAAATCTTTTTTCTTGCGATATACGGAATAACTGTTTCAGCTACCTCTTGTACCGCTTGAATGAATTCAGGTTCATGACCGTTTCGGATCTTAACCTCATTCATGAATCCATCTATTTTTTTTTGCATTTTTGCGTCCATAAATTCTGGAATGTTTTATTATTATCTCTGGTTTGATTTTAAGATATAATTATTGAATTTTAGATTTAACGGTAAAATTATAGTATTCCTATAATTTAACCCGCCTTTTTTTAAATAATTGATAAAATTATTATTGAATCGCCTGTTCAAGGTCAGTAATGAGATCATCAGCATCTTCAATTCCGATGCTCAATCTGATTAACGAATCAACAACACCACTTTTAAGTCGTTCTTTTTTCGGAATACTTCCATGGGTCATACTTGCCGGATGCCCAGCTAAAGATTCTACCCCTCCTAAAGATTCAGCGAGTGTAAATAGTTGAAGTCTTTCTACAATTTTTATGGCTGCATCATAATTGCTTCCCTTCGGGACAAAAGAAATCATCCCTCCAAAATCTTTCATTTGTCTTTTGGCAATGGCATGATTAGGATGATCTTCAAAACCAGGCCAATAGACCTTTTCTATTTTTGGATGATTTGCTAGATACTCAGCAATTGCTTTGCCATTTTCACAATGCCTTTGCATTCTTAGGTGTAGCGTTTTAATTCCGCGAAGCGTTAAGAAGCTATCCATAGGGCCGCAAACTGCACCGCTAGCATTTTGAATAAAGTATAATTGATCAGCCAGTTCTTTATTATTAACAATCAATGCGCCAGCGACTACATCACTATGACCTCCTAAATATTTAGTGGCTGAATGCATGACAATATCTGCTCCTAAATCTAATGGTACTTGTAAATAGGGCGTTGCAAATGTATTATCAACTGCTACTAATATGGAACGTTTTTTTGCGATGGTGGCTATGGCTTTAACATCTAAAATATTCATCATGGGGTTGGTTGGCGTTTCAACCCAAATTAGTTTGGTTTTCTCAGTAATATGCGCTTCAATTGTATCTGCATTTTGCATGTTTATAAATTGAAATTTGATACCGTATTTTTCAAAAACCTGTTTAAACAAGCGATAACTACCCCCGTATAAATCATTAGTAGACAAAACCTCATCACCAGGATTCAATAATTTTACAATGGCGTCAATAGCAGCCATGCCACTGGCAAAGGCCAAACCATAATTGCCGTTTTCAATACTAGCCAACGCTTTTTCTAACGCGGTTCTTGTTGGGTTCGCACTTCTTGAATAGGCAAAACCTTTATGACTGCCCGGGGTGGTTTGGGCATAGGTAGACGTCTGATAAATAGGAGGCATTACTGCCCCATACCCAGCGTCTGGTTTTTGACCGCCATGAATTGTTTTACTATTAAATTTTAGCTTTTTTTCACTCAAAACATATCGTTATCAATACAAATGTATAGTTATCTTTGATGGCAAACAATTTCCCAACTTTGAACTAAGTATCTAAATGAAAGCATTTTTTTATGCCCTATTGACTTTTCTATTTTTCTTAGGATGTCAAAAAAAAGATAAGCATAACTTTGAAAAGCAAATTATAGAAAATGAAAATTGTACTAATTGCCCCAAAATATCCATTGAAATACCAAAAGCCTTAGACCAAACTATGCTTTCTAAGGCAATCAATACTGCCCTTGAAGAAGAGCTTATCGCCATACTTTCATTTGATTCAGAAGAAGAAATTAACACCATTGAAAAAGCCCTCAAATCATTTAATGATGGCTATTTTCAACTTCAAGAAATCTATGAAGATGAACCCACTAATTGGGAAGCTAACATCAAAGGCTTGGTCTCTTTTGAAGATTCTCAATTTATAACAATTACATTGAACTCTTACTTATTTACAGGTGGTGCGCATGGGTATTCTTCAATGCGATTTTTGAATTTTGATAAACTATCAGGAAACGAAATTGATAATGAAGCGCTTTTTGAAAATAGTCTCGAATTTTCTGACTACGTTGAAAGTCTATTTAGAAAAGCGGAAAAAATTCCTAAGGAAAAATCAATCAATCATACAGGTTTTATGTTTGAACGTGATTCATTTTATCTACCTGAAAATATAGGTTTTACAAAAAGTGGATTAAAACTATTATACAACCCCTATGAAGTAGCTTCATTTTCTGACGGAATCATTGAAATAGAAATTTCGCATAAAGAAATTAAAAAATATTTAGTTCAAAAGCCCTAACTATTCACAACTCTCATCAATGCAAGAATACTGCCTAAATGAAGCCCTTCATGATAATGGTTAAAAGCTATGGCATCATCAATGGTGTATAGCGTTACATTGGCGCTGGTAGTATACTCTTTGAAATTAGAAAACAATCCCTTCTCATAATCTATTATAGCATCTTCAACCGTGGTGAAAATCAATTTTTTAATGCTTTCAATTTCTTCATCTGACGCTGATCCATTAGGCGCAGTTCCTTTTTTAAATTTAGCAATCAATTCTGTACTCATTTTTGCTTGAACACCAGATAAACCATACATTAAACCTTGCTGTGTAGCCACAATATGTGCAATATTCCAATAGATATTATTATTAAATCCTTCCGGAATTTTCAACAACTTCGCTTTAGGCGTATTCTTCAATATTAAATACAGTGCTTTTCGTGTTTGTAAAATTTGTTCTAATACCTTTTTCATAAATACCATCTTTTAAGAAGTCTAAAATTACTGCTTTTAAAGAGAAAATGGGTTTCTTTGTTCTTAGTTTCTTATAAACAAAGAAGATTCAATAGTTTTCTGCTTTCGCAGAAAAGAAATTAAAACTAATCTTATGAAGATATACCACCTCAGTACCTGTGATACCTGCCAGCGAATTATTAAAGAATTAGAATTACCGCAAGGTTTTGAACTTCAAGATATCAAAACTGAGGCCATGACTGAAACTCAGGTCGATGCCATGAAAGATCTTACTGGAAGCTATGAAGCCCTTTTTAGTAAAAGGGCGCGATTGTATCGTCAACGTGGTTTACATGAACAAAAACTATCAGAAACAGATTTTAAAAATTTAATTCTTGAGCAGTATACCTTTTTAAAACGACCCGTTGTTTTAGTGAACAATCAAATCTTTGTAGGTAATAGCAAAAAGGTGGTTGAAGCTGCTAAACAAGCTATTCATTCTTGAACCGAAGAACACTCGCCATATTCGCTGCTCTCGGAGCAACTACGATTTATGCACTAAATCATACCATTGCGAAAGGGGTTATGCCTAATTACATTCAACCTTATGCTTTAGTTATGCTACGGGTAATTGGTGCTTGTGCCTTATTTTGGATGGCCTCCTTTTTTGGTCCTAAAGAAAAAATTCAAAAAAAAGATTTTCGGCGGTTATTGATATGTGCGGTGCTAGGCATGGGGCTCAATATGCTTTCTTTTTTTAAAGGTCTTTCACTAACCACGCCCATAAACAGTTCAGTCATTGTTACCTTAACCCCCATTTTTGTTCTTATTTTATCAGTACTCATCATTAAAGAAAAAGTGACTTCAAGAAAAATTATGGGTATTCTCGTAGGTTTCACGGGTGCCGTTTGCCTCTTACTTTTTGGACAGGAAATACGAAGTGATGCCCCTAATATTCTACTTGGTAATTTCTATGTTTTGATGAATTCGTTGCTGTATGGCACCTATTTAGTTTTGGCCAAAATTCTCATTCAAAAATACCATCCGTTTACCTTTATGAAATGGTTGTTTTTAATGGGAATTGTTATTTGTCTTCCTTTCGGATATCAAGAAATGACACAGGTCGATTGGATGCATCTGCCTTTTGACGCTATTTGGCGCATTGGTTTTGTAATTTTAGGAACCACCTTTTGTACCTATCTGTTCAACATTTTTGCCCTTACGCAGCTCAAAGCCTCAACCCTCAGTACGTTTGTGTATGTACAACCTTTAATTGCCATTGTTTTTGCTGTGGCAACAGGTCAAGATTCGCTAACTCTAGTGAAAATAGTCGCTGCATGTTTGGTGCTTTTAGGGGTTTATTTAGCCAGCAGAAAGCCAAAGATTCAATCTTAAACTAAAGCTGCGCAACAAAATCTGAAAAGACCTTTTTATGCAATTCAAGATCTAAATCTGGAGATACTGAAACTCTGGCGATATAATCTTTATCTCCTTCTTTTGTAGTGCCTTGGGTAGAAGTTGCCGGTATGGTCCAGTAGCATCCTTTTAATTGGCCATAACTTACGCAATACTTACTTTGATCAGGAATTTGAGCAATCATCATACCAATCAATTTATGATTCAACGCTCTTTTATACGCTTCTTTTTCTTCAGCCGTATTCCCTTTTGTTGGCAGGTCTAATGAAAATACCGATGGCGTAAAACCTTGATCCGCCAATTCTTCTGAAACAAAATTAATTTTCGCCATAGGCAAGCTAGTTTGAATATAGTTCACAAACTCGCGGGTGTTTTTATACGCCTTTTGAATACGGACTAACATTGAAGGTAATTGATTGGCTAAAATTTCATATTGCAAAGAAGTCGCTTCATTGTCACAAAGCGCTAAATGTGTTTTGATTTTTTGCATCAAACTTTCTGTTTTCTTATTCCCAACAACATATCCTGCAGTGCATTTGCCACCACTCGGAAATTTTGAACCACTAGCATACGATAAGGTTCGCACCGAAGAAAGAATTTCGCCATCTCCTAAAAAATGCAGATTAGGGCAAAAGGTTTGGTCTAAAATAAACACAGGGTCAATGGCGATATGGCCTTTAGCTGTTTTTCGTTGTTTATTTAAAGCTACTTCTAAAGCTAGCATGTCAGGAACCTCAACTCTAGGGTTAGTAGGTATTTCAGCAATGATATAAGGCACGGCATCTTCAAGCGCTATTTCTTCGAGTACATTATGTACACTTTGCACCATATCATTGTCGCCATCAACAGGCAAATCAACCACTTCAACATGGTCAAGGCAAGCCGCAACACGCCTTGCTTGATCATTAGTGCCGCCATAACAGTTAGGGGGTACAATGAATTTAATAGGTTTGCCTTTATGGTTTTCTTGCGCATCATGAATCAACCCCATCATAATGGCATATTGCACTGAGAGGCCGCTTGATCCTACTATCGCTTCAGTTGGCGATTCAGTAATTTCAGCAATGGCATTTATCACAGCTTTTTTGTTGATTGAACTATCTTGATTTGCGATAGATAAATTATGTGCTATTTCTTGTAAAGCACTTAAGCAATTTGCTGGGGTCATGGCAATAGTCTCTCTTCTACGTACGTGTTGAATTTCTGAGATATATGCTTCATTTTGCGACCCATTTACCAGTAGCATACTTCCTAAATGCTCATGAGCATTAAGAAAAAAATCGACCGAAGTATCCTTTTTAAAATGATGCAAACTTCCTTCTTTCGCAATAAAAACGGTACTCCCATCAAAAGAAGGAATAGCCTCTATAGAAGTCACTTGATGTAACTTAAAATCATAGCCATACACGGTTTTAATGAGCTCTTCATCAATAAAATTTGCTTGATCGCCCGTAAAAACAATTTGTGTGTTTTTATGTAAAAAAAGATTTTTTCTAAGGATGGCTAAGAGCGGAGTAGTCTTAGACGAAAAACTAATGACTTGTGACGTTTTTATCGCATTTTTCTTAGCAATTACCCATTCTAAAATACAAGACAACGGATGCCCTAAACGAACATAATCATAGGCCGTTGGTAACGATGCCAAAGCCGCAGTATCTGAATTATTAGCATTTGCCAACTTTTCAAAGGCCTCAATAAATTCCGTTTTCGCTAACTCTTCATTGTAAATATCCAAGCGATGCGTGGTTAGGTTCAACCAATCAGCAGGCATATTTTCAAGTACTTGTTTTATATAGTTTTGCATTTTAATTTTTGGTACGGATAGTTTCGATATCGATAGCATTAAATCACAAAAATAAGGGATTAACTTTTATGTATATTTATTATGCGTGCATAATAACTTGAAAATCCTTAGTTTTGAAAGTAGATAAAAATGCCTGATTTTTTATTCTTATTTTTAAAATTCTAAAAACATATTCAATGAGTGACAAACCTGCTTTTATAAAAGATCTTTCTTTACCGGCTATGGCAGCCCCAATGTTTTTAATTTCAGGACCAAAATTGGTTATTGAATGTTGCAAAAATGGCATAGTAGGTACTTTTCCGGCACTCAATCAACGTACCACTGAAGGTTTTGAAGAATGGCTCATTGAAATAAAGACAGAACTTCAAAAGTTTGAAGAAGAGACCGGTAAAAAAGCGGCTCCGTTTGGTGTAAATCTCATTGTGCACCCAACCAACCCAAGGTTAGAAGCAGATATCAAAATGTGTGTCAAACATCAAGTTCCTATTATTATCACTTCATTAGGTGCTGTTACAATGGTGGTTGATGCGATTCATAGTTATGGCGGATTGGTTTTTCATGATGTCATAAAAAAACGTCATGCCGAAAAAGCACAAGAAGCTGGTGTTGACGGATTGATCTTAGTTGCTGCAGGAGCTGGTGGTCACGCAGGTACTATCAACCCCATGACATTGGTTGCAGAGGTAAAAAAATTCTTTAAAAAGACGATTCTACTTTCAGGATGTATTAGTACTGGTCGCGATATTGCATCTGCCATGCAAATGGGCGCTGACTTAGCCTATATGGGTACTCGATTCATTAATACTACTGAAGCTAAAGCGCCAGATGAATACAAGAAGATGATTATTGATGCAGGGGCAAGTGATGTAACCTATACAGCGGCAATTTCAGGAGTACATGCCAATTTCTTAGGTGCGAGTTTGAAAGCTGCGGGTCTAACGGAAGAAGATTTGAAAAAAGATACAAAAATCGATTTTGGCAAAGAATTAGATACTGAGGCTAAAGCCTGGAAAACAATTTGGTCTGCTGGTCAAGGTTCTGCCATGATTGATGATGCTGTTTCGGTTTCTGAATTAGTTGCCACATTGAAAACTGAATTCAAGTCGGCTATTGAATCGCAATACAAAATATTAGAAAACTATCCGAAGTAGAATAATGTCTGCTCAACCCATAAAGGCAGACAAAATACTTTTTATATCATACGAATGTGCCTTTAATTTCCTCAAGTTACAATCCGCCATTTTTGTTCAAAAACGGACATTTTTCGACAATTTATGCCGGAATTTGGCGAAAAATAGGTCATTTTGAGCAAAAACGAGAAAGAATTGAATTGCCAGATACTGACTTTTTAGACCTTGATTGGAGCTATTCTAAAACACAAACTAGCAAAGTAACTATCTTAATTCATGGTTTAGAAGGTAATGCTCAACGCACGTATATACAAGGAAGCGCAAAACAACTCAATGCAAACGGATATGATGTATGCGCTATAAATTTGAGAACCTGTAGCGGAGAACAAAATCGATTATTTCGTTCGTATCATTCTGGGGCTACAGAAGACCTTGATGCTGTGGTTCAACATATTTTGAATAATAAAGACTATGCCCATATGTACATCAAAGGTTTTAGTCTTGGGGGTAATATGACCTTGAAATATTTAGGCGAAGATCGCCCTATTTCTAAAGTAATTAAGGCAGCCATGGCCGTCTCGGTGCCCTGTAATTTGCACAGTTCGTGCAAAGCATTGTTACAGCCTAAAAACAAGCCTTATGCAAGACGCTTCAAAAAGAATTTGATTGAAAAATTAAAGCAGAAGCAAGAAAAATTTCCTAAAAAAATATCAGATGCTACTATTAAAAAAATAGTAACTCTTAAAGATTTTGATGATGTGTACACCAGTAAAGCTCATGGGTTCAAAGATGCTTTAGACTATTATGAAAAAAGCAGTTGCTTGCAATTTTTGTCGAATATAAAAACGCCTGTTTTACTTCTCAATGCTGAAAATGATTCATTTCTGGGGCCTGAATGCTACCCTAAAGAAATAGCAAAACAAAATGAAAAGCTGTTTTTAGAAGTTTCAAAATATGGTGGTCATGTAGGTTTTTACGGTTCTAATAATATAACCTACAGTGAGAAAAGAGTGATAAACTTCTTTAAAGAGTATAATTAAATTTGGCTATTACTTATCTTAGCTATGCAATAAAAATATAATTCATGAAAAATATAGTTAGCCTTATCTTCATTGGAGCCCTACTTATTAGTTGTGGCGAAAAGAAAGAAGAAAAGAAAGATGGTTTTGAAATCAACCGAACTAAAAAAGAAACCAAAGCAGCTGCAAATGAAAGTGTGCCCGTTGATTTGGATAATGACGGAGTTGGCCCCTATAAAAACATCAAATTCTCTGACGATATTGATACGAAATTAGCGGCGGCCGGAGAGGCAAAATATAGTGCTATTTGTACTGCATGTCATATGGCAGAACAACGTATGATTGGACCAGCTTTAAAAGGAGTGTATGACAAAAGAAGTCCGGCTTGGGTAATGAATATGATTAAAAACCCAAATCGAATGCTGAAAGAAGATCCCATCGCTAAAGCACTTTTAAAAGAATACAATAATGCCATTATGCTCAATCAAAATTTAACTGACGAAGAGACGAGAGCTGTTGCCGAGTATTTGAGAACTTTATAACTCATCTATTATTTAGAATAAAAAGCCGTTTTCTATCACAAGAAAACGGCTTTTTATTTGAATACTATTTACCCATCTTATAACTCCCAAATATTAAAAGGCCTTGTGATTTCAGTGTCTACCTTTTTAGCTTTATCAGTAACCACTTTATAGGTTGGGTCTTCTAAAAGATTAACATCAATAATATCTTCGGCATTTTCTAAAAGACGAATACAGTCTTTACTTAGGTGTTTTAAATGCACTTTCTTGCTTGCCTTTTTATAACGCTCAGTAATTTTATTTAATGCTTCAATACCTGACATATCAGCAACACGACTTTCTTGAAAAT
Source organism: uncultured Maribacter sp. (assembly GCA_964554895.1). Taxonomy (GTDB): domain Bacteria; phylum Bacteroidota; class Bacteroidia; order Flavobacteriales; family Flavobacteriaceae; genus Maribacter_C. The sequence goes on from CAZKQM010000012.1 coordinate 10,379, forward strand.
CTATTATCACTTCCTCAGGATCATTTTGAATATCAAACTTCTCGGCAAAGGCTGTAGTAGAACCAAAAAATAAAGGTCCGTATATTTCATAATGTTTCACTCCGTCTTCATCAATATGCTTTCGCGCACGAATGCGCTTCGCATTTTCCCAAGAATATGCCAATGCTGAAATAATTACGCCTAATAAAACAGCCACAGCTAGATTATGCGTTATTGCTGTAATTAAAGTCACTAAAACCATAACAATCACATCAGAATGAGGCATTTTTCTGAAGGTTTTAAAACTAGCCCATTCGAAAGTGCCAATGGCTACCATAAACATCAAGCCTACTAATGCCGCCATAGGTAAGCGTTCTATTAAGCTGGATCCAAACATTATAAAAACCAATAACATTACAGCTGCTGTAATACCTGAAAGCCGTGCACGAGCACCCGAAGATGTATTAATCAAACTTTGACCAATCATTGCACAACCACCCATACCTGATAAAAAGCCTGACAAAATATTTGCAGTACCTTGGGCAACGCATTCTTTATTACCACTACCGCGCGTTTCTGTTATTTCATCAACGATATTTAAGGTTAAAAGACTCTCTATTAATCCGACCCCAGCAACAATAGCTGCATACGGTAGAATAATCCAAAAAGACTCTAAAGTATAGGGTATCTGCGGAATTGATAAAGGCGGAAAGCCTCCTTTAATAGTTTCTCCTTCGGCCATGGTATCTGCTACTGTTAAGGTATCAATGCCAAAACCGATGACAATTGCAGAAACGACAACAATGGCCACTAATGAAGAAGGCACTGCTTTTGTCAATTTTGGTAATCCCCAAATGATAAGCATGGTCAAAAAAGTTAATCCTAGCATTGTCAATAGCGGTGTGGTTGCTAAAACAGTTTCTGTTCCTTTCTGATAAAAATTAGGAAACTGCGCCATGAAAATGATAATTGCTAATCCGTTTACAAAACCAAACATAACCGGATGTGGAACCAAGCGAATAAACTTGCCTAAACGTAATAATCCGGCACCAATTTGAAGTAAACCTGCAATAATAACCGTAGCAAACACATAGTTGAGAATAGTTTCAGGTTCAATACCCGGAAAGTTTCTTTTCAATTCTAAAATCAATCCCACAAAAATAACAGCAACGGCACCTGTTGCTCCTGAAATCATACCCGGGCGTCCTCCAAGAATTGAAGTCACTAATGCCAAAATAAAAGCCGCATAGAGCCCCGTTAAAGGCGAAAAACCAGGAATCAAGGCAAAAGCAATGGCCTCTGGCACAAGAGCTAAGGCGACGGTTAAACCAGAAAGAATTTCTGTTTTGTAATCAACTTTCTGCTTAAAATCGAATAGATGAAGAAATTTACTCATGAATTCTTTACTTTATTTCAATATCACTACTGAATTTAAGCCGGCAAAAATAAGGCATATTCTCCTACAAAACAGTCTATTATTAAAAAAGCTGAGGGTTAGCTGAAAACTGGTAGTGTTAATTCGCCCAATAATCAACCACAAAAACCTTTTCAACATAGGGTTGTAAACTCGCTACAAATTCTTGATGTTTTGGGTGTGGCGTATAAATACTGTCTCTTTCTTTTTCAGAATGAAAAGTCAACATATAGCAATGAGTAAAATCTTGATGAAAATTTTCAGGACTATCATTTAAACCCCATTCAAAATCTTTTATGGCCGAAATATGTTCAGGAAGTGCGTTAAAATCATCATTTAATTTTGAAACTTCAGCCTCACTAGCGTCATCGTTAAACTTAAAAAGTACCATATGCCGCAATCTTTTTTGTTTCTCTTTTTTCTTCATTTTAGCTTCTTTTTTTGCTGATTTTATTTCCTTTTTAGTTGACTCATTACAAGACACTTGTAAAAAACAGGTAATTAAAACTGCGGTCAACACTCTTTTTGTTCGTCTCATATATTAAATTTCAATTAGTGATACAACAGGTCGATATAAGTCTTTTAGCATTTTTAAATCTCGATTATCAAATTATATAATTCCGCCGGTGCTTCCTCCATCTATTTTTATCACAGAACCATTAGTTGCTGCTGCTAAAGGGCTACATAAATAGGTAATGGTATGGGCTACTTCTTCAACTTTTGCAAAACGCTGCAATAATGAAGAGCTACGTACCTCAGTAAAAAAACTATTCTCAATTTGCTCCTTTGTTTTGCCTTCCTTTTTTGCAGCAAAATCTAGAAATTGCTCAGCACCTTCAGTTAAGGTTGAACCTGGAACTACAGTATTAACGGTCACTTCAGAACCTTTGGTTAATTGTGATATGCCTCTTGAAATAGCATGTAAAGCCGCTTTGGTCATACTATACGGAATCATATCTACAGGCACTAAAGTGGCACATTCACTGGAAATGAATAAAATACGACCCCAATTTTTAGTTAGCATTTTTGGAAGGATTACTTTTGAAATACGCACACCACTCATCACATTTACTTCAAATTGGCGGTACCATTCTTCATCTGTAGTTTCAAAAAATGAACGTGATGTATAAATACCTACATTATTGATTAAAATATCAATTTCAGGAAGTTTGTCAACCAAAGCCTCAACTTCAACAGACTTACTAAAATCAGCTGCAAAACCCGAAATTGAAACCTCAGGAAATTCATGTTGTAATTTTACAACTGCCGCTTTTAATTTCATTTGGGATCTTCCGTTGAGAATAACAGTAACCCCTTCTCGGGCCAAACTTCTAGCCGTTGCAAAACCAATACCCGCAGTAGAACCCGTTATAAAAGCTGTTTTGCCTTGAAGTTTTAAATTCATAAAAAAGATAAATGATATTCTTAAATTACTTTTTCTTAAGAGGGGCTTACCACGTATTCAAACCTAGAAGTTTTTTTCCTAAATCAGTAAGTTCTGCGGTCTCGTATTTGGTTTGCTCCCAATTTCTAGGGTCTCCCGGAAAAGCATAGCCTTCTGGGGCAATTCTATTTTTCCATGAATTGATACGCCAATTTTTCAATGCTTCATTATCTTCTTCTGCTGGCATCATTGAAATGTATTGGGCGATGCGTACTTTATTTCCTGATTTATTTGGGCGAATGCCATGCGGTTCAGTACTATTAAAAATAAGTAAATCGCCGGCCTCCATTTTTACTTTTACTATTTTATCTTCTAGAGTAGAAATGTCAGGTTGAAATCGATCTCGGTCTTCTGGTTGTGTTAGTTTCCAAGTATCATAATTTCTATACAACCACGGTATACATTGAAAACCGCCCATGTTTTCATCTGTTTGATTAGCTAATGCTAAAACGCCTTGTACATTTTGCGGTCGCGTTTCTGGGTCATAATCCCAATGTATAAAACCTTTTTTATCAACGCCTGGTTGTAACGGAAAATTCAGATTTGCCCTGTCAATAGTAACCCATAATTTTTCAGTTCCCCAAACATCAACAAAGGCATCATAAACTTTAGGCATTTGACGATTGTTCCATAAAAGTTGATGATTATACACCTCAACCATACCTGTGCCTTCTAATTCTTTCATTTGCATTTCAGCCCGTGGTGGTGCATACCAAGTTTCAGAATTGTTTGGGTCTTTTTCATCAAACTCCCAAATAAAATCAGCAGTAGCTTTTGCCTGATCTTTTGAAACTGCGTTTTTTATAACAATGTATCCGTTATGCCTCCAAAATTTCCAATCTTCTTCACTTAAAACACGTAGTGGCTTCCCGTTTGAACGGTCATTTAACTTCTGCTTACTACTGGTTGCGGTTGACGGATTGCCCGGAATTTCTTCATGAGCCTTATTGGCCATTTCCAATTTCTGTTTTGAATCCATAGAATTAATTTTTAATCCTATTAAATTAAAACATTTTTTTTAGATGTAACTATGTGAAAAATAGTCTTAAAAACAGAATCGCCACGGACATGGTGACCGCAGCGATTCCTAACTAAATAACCAACCAAAAAATTGTTGCAACGTGTACTTAGCGTACCCGTGATATTTTTATTAAATCGAATTTTAATTCAACTTAAGTGCTTTATAAAAGATTGGTTATAACTTTAAAGCACTCTAATTAAAACGTCTCTTTTTAAACTTTCATTGCCCTGTTGCCTGCTCGTTTTTGTTAAAATTTTGAGCATTTCATCGTTTTATTTGTAGTTCATCTGATTTTTTTAGTTTAAATGCATTTCGCGTTTTTTGGCTGAACTGAAATTGCTGTTTTTAGAATCGTCAAGCTAAATCTTTCGATTTTTAATTTTATTAGTTTTGTTACGCTAAATTTGAACAATGAGCAAGCCATTACAATTTGGAGTATTAGGAGGAGGAAGTTGGGCAACCGCTATTGTAAAGATGTTGTTAGAAAATCAAGATACCGTGGGTTGGTATATGCGAAATACTGAGTCAATAGCCTATATACAGACGGAAAAACACAACCCAAATTATTTAAGTTCAGTAGAATTTCAATCAAAACAATTGGAGCTAACTGACGACATAAACACCCTATTTAAAAATGTAGAAGTACTCATTTTTGCAATTCCATCAGCCTTCTTAGAAAGTGAATTACAAAAATTGAAAAGCCCTTTAAAAGGCAAAATTATATTTTCAGCTATTAAAGGTATTGTACCAGAAACAGGCTTAATTGTGGGCGAGCATTTTCACGACAAGTATGCTGTACCTTTCAATGATATTGGTGTTATTACAGGACCATGCCATGCTGAAGAAGTTGCTCTCGAGCGTTTGTCTTATTTGACCATTGCTTGTGCTGATGAGGACAAAGCAGCCCTAGTAGCAAAAAACCTTAAAAGTCATTACATAAAGACCAAAATATCAGATGACATTATAGGTACAGAATATGCCGCCATGCTCAAAAACATTTATGCATTGGCCGCAGGAATATATCATGGCTTGGGGTATGGCGATAACTTTCAAAGTGTCTTAATGAGTAACGCCATACGCGAAATGAATCGTTATATAAAACATGTGCATAAAATGAAACGTAACATTAACAACTCAGCTTATCTCGGCGATTTGTTGGTAACTGGCTATTCGACTTTTAGCAGAAATAGAATGTTTGGCACTATGATAGGTAAAGGGTATACCGTTAAAAGTGCTCAAATGGAAATGAAAATGGTAGCTGAAGGCTATTACGCTGCAAAAACTGCATACAATCAAAAAACTGAATTCAAGAAAAAGGTAAAGACGCCGATAATTGATGCTGTTTATACAGTACTTTATAAAAAAGGCAATGCACGACGTGTTTTTAAAGAATTAACGAATAAACTAGACTAGAATTTTTTGGCATCTATGCCTCTTTTATTGTTTAGTTAAATTTAATTTTCTCTTGCTCTTTATTAAATGCTCTTATTCGTTTAGTACTCTAAAAATTAGGTTTAAAATTTTATTCATTAGTTGGCTTCGTAAAATCATATTCCCGCTCCACCAAACAAATACGAACCTTATACCAAGAATACCAATCTTTTATTCCTCTTTGCTGTGCAAAAAGATGATCCGTGTTGGCTTTCCAATTGGCTATAGCTTCAAGAGTTTCCCAATAACTGACTGTAATTCCAATCTTTTCTCGTGCACTTTCTATGCCCAAATAGCCCGCTTGTTTTTTGGCCAAATCATTCATCTTTTTAGCCATTTCTGCATAACCATTATTACCTTCTGTTCGTGTTGATGTAAAAATTACGGCGTAATAAGGCGTCTTTGAAATCATTTAAATGAAATTAATCGATGTATTCTTTTTCTAAAAAATAAGACACTATGGCTTCTTTCATTAAGACTGATTGTTCGCCAGCTTTTAGAGAAGGTAATTCTTCTTTTACATTGTAATGTGGCCAACGATCTTCATCAAAATGTGAAAATTCATAATATCCGTAAGGCTCAAGAAGCCTACAAATAGCAATATGCATTAAATCAACTTTATGATCTTTTTTGAATTTTCTATGATATTGACCTAGTTCTTGCACGCCAACCAAATAAATAATAGCATCAAGTTCTAATGTATCTCCATCTGCAAATTGACTAGATAATTTTTCTACGAGCTCCTCCCAACGTTCTTTTAAAACAATATCTCTTGCCATAACTTTTAAAATTCATGACTGTCATTTTAAGATCTCAAATTGGCGTAACCTGACAGCTACTCAAAGGTACAAATCAAAGTTCTATATTTGCGTTATGAGCTTCTTAGATATCATTTTAGGGTTATTACTTAGCTACGGATTATACAAAGGATTCAAAAACGGCCTCTTTGTTGAAATAGCTTCAATTGTTGCCTTAATTGCTGGAATCTTTGGTGCCATGCATTTTTCATATATCGCATCAGATTACCTTACTGAACATGTACGATGGAGTAATCGCATAACCACACTTAGTTCCTTTGTAATAACTTTTTTAGTAATTGTTACAACAGTACATTTTGCTGCAAAACTGTTGACTAAAATTGCAGATTTTGCCATGCTGGGTTTGCTAAACAAAATAGCAGGAGCTCTTTTTGGAGCATTAAAAGTGTCCATCATTTTAGGTGCGCTTCTTATCTTTTTTGAACGTGTGAATAGTTCTGTTGGTTTGGTAAAAAGCGAAACCATGCAAAATTCTATCCTATATGAACCTGTGAAAGATATAGGAGCTTTTATTTTTAAGGCTGTGTTAAAAGAGATAGACAAAGAAGACCCTAACGAGGTTTCATCTTAGAATAAATCCGTTTTTCATTGGATCTTTTGGGTCAATGTAGAAAGTGTGCATGCCTGTAATATATGCTGTGCCCTCTACTTGTGGAATTACTGCTTTAAACAGACCATAATTTTCTTCAGAAACTACTGAACCTTTAAACACTGACCCCGTAATGCTTTCAATTGCCATAATTTCTCTGAAGTCAATTTCATTTCGCATTTTATGAATTGCCATTCTACCCGAAACCCCTGAACCCGTGGGGCAACGATCTACTTCTCCTTCTGCAAAAATGCAGACATTTTTACTATCTAATTCTGGGTTATCTGAATCGCCAATGAAAATAGTACCGTATAAGAAACTTAGATCCTCTTCAAAAGGATGCAAAATTTCAGCATCTTGTTGAATTACAGCTCTTTTAATTTTCATTCCCATTAAAATTAATTCACGATAAGATTCACTATGTAAGTCAAAATCAAAATTGTTTTTTGACATATCTACATAGGCATAAAACGCTCCGCCGTATGCCAAATCATAGGTCACATTTCCTAATTCTTTTATCTCAACAGTTCTATCTAAACCTACAACAAAACTTGGCACACAATGAAATTTGACGCCCTCAACCCTACCATTTTTAACTCTTGTAAAGGCAACAATTCGCCCACAAGGAGCATCAATTTTTAATTCGTTATCTCCTTCTTTGACATCAATCCAATTCATTTCAACGGCAAGGGTTGCAATAGCAATTATAGCGTGACCACACATAGTGCTATAACCTTCATTGTGTAAAAAAAGAATTCCGAAATCTCCTGTTTCATTATTTGGTGGCAATAGAATACAACCATACATATCGGCATGCCCTCTTGGTTCAAACATTAGTGCTGTGCGTAAATAGTCATAATTGTCTTTACAATAGCGACGGTACTCTAAAACAGAGTTTCCTCTTAACTCAGGAAAACCAGAAACAATGACCCGTAAAGGTTCGCCACCCGTATGCATATCAATGGTCTTAATTTGAAGCCCCCCTTTGGGTGGGTCAAAATCTATGTGTTGCAAAATATTTTGGTAGGTTTTACTCATTTGTATATTTCTTATAATAATATGTTGCTGCTACTAAATCTTCTAGTGCATGACCAACGGACTTAAAAACAGTTATTTCTTGATTATTTAATCGGCCCTTCACTTTTTCAGAACATAGCGAAAACAAATGACCTTTAATTTCATCTTTACTAAGGATTCCTTTTTCTAAAGGGATAAAAATATCGCCACTTTCATTGATTCCAGCAGGGGTATCTACATAAACGGAAGCCTTTTGTATGACCTCATCATCTGCCTCTCGCATATCTTTTTTATAGGCTCCTACTAAATCAATATGTTGACCTGGTTTCAAGTATTTACCAAGTACCAAAGGGGTTTTTGAAAGTGTTGCGCAAGAAATAATAGCAACTTCACTTATTTTTTCTTCAATCGCGGCAATAGCAGTGCAGTTATAAGTTTCATTTTTTAAGACCTCGCAAATGGCTTTCGCTTTGTTAAAATTTCGTCCCCAGATATATACTGTATTAATTGGGCGAACACTGGCATGTGCTCTAATCAAATTAATTGATAAAGCGCCCGTGCCAATCATTAATAAAGAACTTGAATCTGGTTTAGACAAAAAAGAAGAGGCTAAAGCAGACGTTGCTGCCGTTCTTTTAACCGTTAAACTTTTGGCTTGCAAGGTGGCTTTGACTTCTCCTGTAATGGCATTCAATAAAATATAAATGGCTTGAATTGACGGCAATCCAAATTGAGCATTTTCAGGATTAACAGAGGCTATTTTCACGCCTGCATTATTTCCTGCATGCCAGGCTGGCATTAGTAACAGAGTGGAATCCGTTTTACCAGGATTAGGAAAATCATGATGGTGACGTTGCGGAACAATAATATCTTGAGAAGCAAACCCTGACTTTAAATCAGCAATCAATGCCTTAAAATTGGTATTTACATTTATAAAATCATCGCTAATCTGAACAGCTGAATACATAGGCTAAAAATATAGAAAATTAGGTTAGCCAAATTATTTAATCTTTTATCAAACTTATGGTTCTCAGTGTCTCTATTTCACGTATTACGTCAAACTATCTAAGGTTTTGAGCATTTTAACGAAAATCTTGTGAGACCCTGTTAATTGTTTATAACATTACACCTGCTAAGCTCCCAAATTAGCAATGAGAACACACCCTTTTCTTCCTGACCTACTGCTTTAGAACACCTACTTGTAAAGAACACAGGTATGAAAATGATTAAATCACAAATCGTAGTGGTTATTGTTGCGTGTATACTATATTCATGTACCAAAGAAACCAGTAGTTTAGATGAGCTTTCAAGTATTACAGAAGCTGAAAACGTAGTCTCTATTGAACAAGAAATACTGACACTAGTGAATGCTCACAGAATCAGTATTGGCATAGATGAGTTATCATATAATGAAGTTGCTCATGACTATGCTAACCAGCATACTGATTATCAGATTTCAAAAGGATCTATTAGTCATGACAATTTTAGTTTAAGAGCTTCAAAAATTTCTGAATTAACTGAGGCAAAGCTTGTGGCAGAAAATGTTGCAAAAGATTTTGAGACAGCTGATGGCGCTTTTCAAGGTTGGTATGAAAGTTCAAGTCATAAAAGCACAATGGAGGGCGATTTCACGCACACCGCTGTTAGTGTTAAGCGAAATGACAAAGGTAAATTATATTTTACTCAGATATTCTTTAAAAAGTAAACGACACTCAAATTATATTAAAACCACCAACATTTATTTTGTTGGTGGTTTTTTTATGCGACTTGAATAAATTGAAAGCACCACTTATCATTTCATTATTCGTAGTTTTGTCTCATACTTAACTATTCGAATACAAAAAGTTATATAATGTCGAAAATCGCAACTGAATTTGGTATTGATGCTGCCCTAAAAGCACTGGGCTTAAAAGAAGTAAATAACGGAACCTCAACAGGTACTGACAATTTCTCAACCGGAAAGGTTATTACCTCTTATTCACCTGTTGATGGAGCATTAATTGGAAAGGTTTCAACAACTACTGAAGCAGATTATGAAAAAGTAATGACCACTGCGAATTCAGCTTTTAAAGATTGGCGCAAAAAACCTGCCCCTTTACGAGGAGAAATTGTAAGACAGTTCGGAGAAAAACTACGTGAGCTAAAGGAGCCCCTTGGCAAGTTAGTTTCTTACGAAATGGGAAAAAGTTATCAAGAAGGCCTAGGCGAAGTACAAGAAATGATTGACATATGTGATTTTGCTGTAGGACTTTCAAGACAGTTACACGGTTTAACCATGCATTCTGAAAGACCGGGTCATAGAATGTATGAGCAATATCATCCATTAGGAGTGGTAGGAATTATTTCAGCCTTTAATTTTCCAGTTGCAGTTTGGGCATGGAATACCGCTTTAGCCTGGATATGTGGAGATGTATGTGTTTGGAAGCCTTCTGAAAAAACACCTCTTTGCGGCGTGGCATGTCAAAATATAGCAGCAGAAGTTTTTAAAGCTAACGGACTTCCAGAGGGTATCTCTTGTTTAATTAATGGCGATTATACCGTTGGAGAAATGATGACAAATGATAATCGTATTCCATTAGTTTCAGCTACTGGGTCTATTAGAATGGGTAAACTAGTTGCCCAAGCTGTTGCTGCCCGATTGGGTAAATCTTTATTAGAATTAGGTGGCAATAATGCCATCATAGTTACCCCAGACGCAGATATAAAAATGACCGTTATAGGTGCTGTTTTTGGTGCAGTGGGCACCGCAGGACAGCGTTGTACTTCTACACGAAGATTAATTATTCATGAATCTATTTACGATACTGTAAAAGATGCTGTGGTAACTGCGTATGGTCAATTGAGAATTGGAAATCCTTTAGATGAAAAAAATCACATAGGTCCGTTAATTGATGCAGATGCCGTAATTCAATACAAAAAAGCACTTCAAAAAGTTGTTGAAGAAGGTGGTAATATTATTGTTGAAGGAGGCGTTTTAGAGGGTTCAGGCTATGAAAGTGGCTGCTATGTTAAACCCGCTATCGCTGAAGCAAAAAACAATTTTGAAATTGTGCAACATGAAACCTTCGCACCTGTCTTGTATCTTATTAAATATTCAGGCAGTATTGAAAATGCAGTTACCATTCAAAACGGTGTTGTACAAGGTTTGTCTTCAGCAATTATGACGAATAATCTTCGTGAAGCTGAACACTTTCTAAGTCATTACGGTAGCGATTGTGGTATTGCTAATGTCAACATTGGTACTTCAGGAGCCGAAATTGGAGGTGCATTTGGTGGTGAAAAAGAAACAGGAGGTGGTAGAGAAAGTGGTTCTGATGCTTGGAAAATATATATGAGACGTCAAACCAATACCATTAACTTTACTACTGAGTTACCCCTAGCACAAGGTATAAAGTTTGACCTATAGTTCATGCCAGAATAAATCACGCATAAAGCTTCGCATGCGAGGCCTTTCTTAATAATTACCTCTATCGTCACTTACTTAGCTAATTACGCTTGTTTATTTTAGTAAATAATGGGCAAAATTTAACATTTTTAGTATTTTTTTAATACATTGTGGCTGAAACACTAAATTTTATTTAAAAATGACAAAAACAACAACGAACCTGTTGCTGATACTTATTACCATTTTAGCAGGTACTTATTTCTACATTACATGCTGTAGTAGTTGTGGCATGACAAATGCAGAAGAAGAACCCGTTAAAGAGGCGATGGTAGCTCCGGTAACACCAGAAGCAACTTCTTATCCTTTCGCTTTTAGCGATGGTGATTTTGCTGTAAACGAAAACGACAATTACAATTTTAATGGGTCGTCATCTGAATTCTTAACACCATTATCAGAAAATGTAACGAATGGAATTTCCAAATTGAAAGATTTCCTCGGAAGCAATACTGATAAGGTTATTAATCTTACCGGATATTACAAAGGCGATGAAACCAACAATTCTGCATTTCCTAATTTAGGATTGGCCCGTGCCAATGCAGTTAAAAATCATTTAGTAGCCAATGGTATTGATTCAAAACAAATCAATACTATGGGTAAATTAATGGACGAAATGTTGGCAAAAGATGGCGTTTATTTAGGTCCTATTGAATATGGCTTAGATGCCATTGCAGATAACGGCGATGAATTGAAAGCTTTATTTGATAAAATTAATGCAGATCCTTTGGTACTTTATTTTGAGACCAACCAAGCAGCAATTAACTTATCAGCTGTACAGCGTCAAAAAGTTGCAGATATTTCACGCTACCTTGACAAGGTTTCAGGTGCCACTACCTCAGTTACTGGTCATACTGATAGCCAAGGACCAGCAAACACAAATCATATTTTAGGTCAAGAAAGAGCTGATTTTGCTAAAAGCTATTTAACTAGTAATGGAATTCCATCAGCTAAAATAATTTCAACCTCAAAAGGCGAGACGCAACCTGTAGCTACGAATATAAACGCTGCCGGAAGAGCAAAAAATAGAAGAACAGTAGTAACACTAAACAATTAATTAACTTAATAAAAATAGAATAACATGGATTTTGAAAATATTGACATTTGGTGCTGGTTGATTCCTGCTTTAGTAGGATTAATATGTGGTATCTTAGGCTACCTTATTGGAAAAGGATCGAGTACTACCATTGATAATTCTGGAGATTTAAAAATCTGGAAGGATAAGAATGCGAAACTTCAAGCTGATTTAGATGCTTGTAACAATAAATTAAAAGTTGGTGCTGCAACCGCAGGTGCTGCTGCTGTTGCCTCAATGGCGCCTTCAAAACCAAAAGCTGCTGCAAGTGCGCCTTTTGATGCTGCTGCTGCTAAGGCTGCATTTGGCAAGAAAATCAACCAAGATGATTTGAAAGTTGTTGAAGGTATTGGACCGAAAATTGCTGGTATGTTTAACGATGGTGGCATAAAAACATGGAAAGCACTGTCTGAAGCGTCTGTAGCAGACTGCCAAAAAATTCTTGATGGCGGTGGTGAGCGTTATAAAATTCACAACCCAGGTTCTTGGCCACTTCAAGCTAAGATGGCTTATGAAGGTAAGTGGGCTGAGCTTGTTAAATGGCAAAGCGAACACGATCACGGAAGATTGTAATAAATTTTAAATACTAAAAAACTCGATTCAATAGAATCGAGTTTTTTTTATGCTTTCACTTTATGAGATTACCTAAATCATTCCATTAGCCTCTACCCACTTAAACCGATATTGGTCTTCAGGAAATTTCATGCGCTCGGCAATTCGCTGTAAACGATCAGGTAAGCGCAGCAAATAATCTCTAGCCTTTTCAGCCTCATCGGTCAAACTACGAATTGCGTCAATTTCCCAATAAGCATTAAGTTTTTTAAGAATTTCTATATAATCTTGAGCAGTATACACTCCAAGACGTTGGGCGCAATTTGAAAAATTTTCAAAAGCCTCGCCAATAGTACCTCCAGATTCACGAAGAAAATGTGCTGGCATTACTATTTTCTTTTTCATCATATCTGTAAAAGCCAGCATCATGCCTGAGGGATCTTCACCAAAAATAGTCTTAACAAATTCTCTATACGCCAAATGATGACGCATTTCATCTCCGGCAATTATAGTACACATTTTACCTAATAATGAATTTCCTTTTTTCTTTGCCATTTGACCTACTCTTTTATGCGATATATTGGTCGCTAGCTCTTGAAAAGTGGTGTACACGAAATTCTTGTACGGGTCTCTATCAGTACCAATATCAAAACCATCACTTATCAAATGTTGGGTAGTAATTTCTATCTCTTTCATGTTTACACGACCAGACAAATAGAGGTATTTGTTTAAAACATCGCCATGACGATTTTCTTCACCTGTCCATGCGCGTACCCATTTTGACCAACCATTAGGTTTACCGTCGTGTTGATTAATTCCTTCAACATCCATCAACCATGATTCATAAGTGGGTAGCGCTTCTTCTGTAATTGTATCAGCTACCATAGTAACCCAAAAATCATACCCTAACTCTTTTGATTCACCACGTAATTCTTCAACCGCATCTAAAAAATTATCTGCTTGAGAATCAGGCAAGAAATCAGTGGGTTGCCAAATATCTTCAATAGGTATTAGAAAATCTTTCATATACCCCTCAACTTTGTGTTCTATTGCTTGCATTACTTCAAGCCTTATGTTCTTTTGAACCATGTAAAGATTTTTACAAATTTCTAAAATAAATAATAGATAACAGTCTTTTGTGAGCAGTTTTTTAATTTCTGCCATTTTCATCTGGGTAGAGCTCGTGTAGCGGATCACTCTGCCAAAATTCTTTGGTGTCAACATCCATGATGGTAAGAGGCCCTTTAAAAGCAGCTCCAGTATCTATATTCCAAACATTCGCAGCTTTTAACGGATTGCATATTCCAAAACGTGTAATTGGAGTATGACCTATATAAATTTCGGTATAAAGTTTAAGTCTCGATGGGTATTTACTGTCATTCACTGAAAGTGAGGGGTCCATTGACATGGCTAATTCCCATAAAGTTCTATCCCAATAAAATGATTTTGTAAGAAATTCAAAATTCACACCTTTTAAACTTGTAAAGCCAGCATGCAAAAACAATCTGTTTTTATCATCAAGATGGTATTTTTTTAAGCTCGTAAAAAAAGTCATGTGACTTTCTAACTTGCTCTTGCTTACATTTTCATATGAATTCATAGTAGACTGACCCCCGTGCTGAACCCACATTGGGTTGTCTTCATCACCCAACAACCAATTAAAACATAATTCATCATGATTGCCTTTTGTAAAGATGCAATTGTGTGTTTTACTCAAATTTATTAAAAGATCTATGGTTTCAACTGCTTCACTCCATCCGTCAACATAATCTCCTAAAAAAATGAGCAAGTCATCTTTGGTCACTTCAGCGCGCTCTAAGACCTGTTTTAGTCCTCTAAAACCTGAATGAATATCACCAATAACAAGAGTTCGCTTTGTTTTCATTGTGCAAAAATCGCAATTATCGCAATAACAAGAATCACAAATAGTATTAAAAAAAAGATTTTCCAGAAAGAATAGGGTCTTGTGCCACTTAATGCACCCGTTTGACCATTGATATAAAAGTGATATTCTTTTCCGTTAAATCGATATGAACTTATATAGAGTGGTAAAAGTACGTGTTTGAATGTTTCATCTGCTAGTTTTATATCAGCATGATGAACACGTTGGGTATCGCCGCCTATATCGCGGCGAATCCAAGTATGTGCAATTTGTTTTGCTTCTTGAAAAGATTGATGGTGCCCTTCTTTTAACGAAACCGAATATTTTTCTGTCACAAAACCAGAAAGATACTTTGAATTAAATACAGTTAGCTCTTTCATATTCCAATAAGAAACTTTAGCAGGAATATTTCTACGCTTCTTTTGAGAAGCATTAATTAAAATATCATCCACAAAACCTTCTACAGAACCAGAAACAGGTGACCATCTCGTTTTTTGAACCTGTTGCGTTCGCATTCCGTTTTTAGTTCTCACGCGTCTTGTTTCATAATAGTAATCGCCACGTTGCCCTTGGTAGGTGGCAGAAAGGTTGGTGTCAAAAGTCCAATGAGGCACATACAACCCATGAAGCCCTTCTGGGTCTAAAGCTGCCCTTTTCAATTTATTTGGTGCAAACCAAATGCCGCCTACCCAATTTTTGAAAATTCCTCTTGCTTTACTAACATCTAACTGAAAAGGTACAATTGCACCAGGAAGAATCCATCCCTCTTTTTCAATATCTTCTCGAATTAAAGGTTCGCCGCAGTATACACAACGTAGTGATTTATAGTTTTCTTCAACATGCTGATTCGCCCCACAATGTTTACAATTCAATAAATCTATAGAATTGGTATAAGCGTTCTCGCCAACCACTTTTAAATAGTGCTGAAGTTCAAGTTCTTCAAAACTACTTTTAGTTTGTTCAATAAATTCTTCATAACCGCAATATTCACATTTTAATTGATGTGAACCGGGCTTGAATTTCAACTCCGCGCCGCAGTTAGCACAGGGCTTTTTATGTTCAGAATTTATAGTTTCTTTTTCTGGCATTACTATTAAGATGGAAGTTGCATTGAAGGGTCTTCTTCTAGCTCCTTCTCTGAAGGAGAAAAAAATTTAGATCCTGTTTTCAATTAGGCCGTTGGTAATGGTGGTGGCGTGCTACCCCCTAAGAATGATTTTAATTCTTCTACATCTTTTAAGGCGGTCCAGTTTTGCATTCCTTGTTTCCAAACCAACGAATCACGATTAACAGTTCTTGCTGCAAACAATTCTTTTAACTTATCTATTGAAACTGGGCCCATTTGTTGACCATTTACGGCATAATGATACATAGTTTGCATTGGCATTGGTGGCGGACTCATTGGTGTTTGAGTTGCTCCAAAGGGTTGCTGACCAGCTTGAGGGTTCATCATACCGCCCATTTGTTGGGCGAGTACAAAACCCATACCCATGCCCATGCCCGCACCCGCAGTTCCACCTTCATTTTTAGCAGCGAGTTCCATAGCTTTAGCGGCCTTAAATTGAGCAAGTTTGCCCATGTCTAGTTTATTTAATCGGCTGTACTCAAAAATTTCTTTTTTCAATTCTTCAGGCATTGAAACATTTTCAATGTAGAATTTTTCAAGTTCAATACCTACGCGTCCAAATTCTGGTTGCATTACCTCTTGACAGGTTTCTGATAATTCTGAAGTATTAGCAGCATATAATTCTATGGGTAGATTTGCTTCTCCAACGGTATCTGTAAATCGAGTTACGATTAAACTTTTCAAGTGTTCATTAATCTCAAAATTGGTAAAATTACCATCGGTTCCGACCACATCAACTACAAATTTACCTGGATCATTGATTCTAAAACTATAGGTGCCAAAAGCTCTTATTTCAACCAATCCGAAACGTTCATCACTGAGCATAAAAGGATTCTTTGTTCCCCATTTTTCATCAGTAAACAATCGAGTATTTACAAAATATACTTCTGCTTTAAACGGACTGTCAAAACCATATTTCCATCCTTTTAGAGTAGTTAAAATAGGTAAATTTTGTGTGTTTAACGTATAGGTTCCAGCCGTGAAAACATCAGCCAATTGTCCTTCATTAATGAATACCGCGGTTTGCCCCTCACGTACAATTAATTTTGCATTATTCTTTATTTCATTTTGATAACGTTCAAAACGATGTACAATGGTATCATCATTGGTATCAAGCCATTCGACAATGTCTATAAATTCATGGCTAAGTTTCTTTTTAATTTCATCGAATATGCTCATAACAAATAGTTTTATCGTTGTTTATAAGTTACTTATTTCTGTAAAATGTTACAAAATCAAATTGTAATTATTCTATATTATTAATTGGCATGAATATACTGAAGTAAACAGAAAATGTCATTATCTTGAGCGCCAAAGTCTTGGTAAATTATGAAAGATGTGTTTTGTATTGGAGAATTACTCATTGATTTTATAGCCGAAAATCAAGGAAACGATTTATCTAAAGCCAAAGTATTTACTAAAAAACCTGGTGGTGCACCGGCCAATGTTGCTTGTGCAATTGCAAAATTAGGAGGGCGTAGCAAATTTATTGGTAGCGTTGGCGATGATCCATTTGGTGACTTTCTTTTGAATATTTTAAAAGAAAATAATGTTGACATCTCTTTAGCTCAAAAAGTGAGAACCTTTACTACCTTAGCCTTTGTGTCGATTGCCGAAGATGGTGAACGTGATTTTGTGTTCAGTAGAGGAGCTGATAAAGAACTTGAGTATAGTTCAGAGGTCAAAAAGAATTTTACCAATAATATTATTCATTTGGGTGCAGCCACTGCATTGCTAGGTGGCAAACTTGAAAAAACATATGGGCATTACTTTTTTGATGGCCTAACAACCCAAAATACTTTTATCAGTTTTGATCCGAATTTTAGAGCTGATTTATGGCGAGATGAAGAAGCTATTTTTGTTAAAAAGTGTATGCCTTTTATAGAAAAAGCTGATTTATGTAAGTTCAGTTTTGAAGAAGCTCAGCTTTTATCAAGAAAAGAAGATTTACATGAAGCTTGTGACGTTCTACATGATTTAGGAGCTAAAATAATAACCATCACTTTAGGGTCTAAAGGAACTCTTTTAAGCGCCAATCAACAAAAAATTACCATTCCAAGTATTGATGTGAAACCGATAGATACAACTGGTGCAGGTGATGCTTTTATAGGATGTCTCTTATATCAAATTGCAAGCTTGAAAAATCCTCACGAAATAGTAACAGATTTCGAATTATTAATAGAAATGGTAGGTAAGGCTAATAAAGCTGGGGCATACACCACTACAGGTTTTGGAGCAATTACATCACTACCAGAAGGGCACATGATTTTTGATTAGCTTTACAAAATTTCTTTCTTCACAATGGTTGATGAAGCTTGTGCGGTGCACATCACCATCAAATCTGCAATATTCACATGCGGTGGTCGCGTGACAACAAAATGAACAATCTCAGCAACATCTTTTGGTTGAAGCACTTCAAAACCTTGATACACTTTTTTGGCTCTTTCTACATCACCCTTAAATCTAACATCACTAAATTCAGTTTGAACTAAGCCAGGATTAACCGCACCCACACGAATACCGTGTTCATTTAAATCAATTCGCATACCTTGATTTATGGCATCAACGGCGTACTTGCTCGCACAATACACATTGCCTCGCGGGTACACTTCTTTACCAGCTGTTGATCCTATATTAATGACATGACCTGACTTGCGATCAACCATTTGAGGTATAATTGCCTTTGAAACGTATAAAAGTCCTTTGACATTAATATCTATCATGGCGTCCCAATCATCAGTACTTCCCTCATTAATAAAATCGAGACCATGGGCATTGCCCGCATTATTAATTAAAATATCAATATGTTTAAAATCTGCTGGTAAATTATGAATACGCTCAAGTACTGATTCCTTTTCACGAACATCAAAATTCAAAGTATGAACCTTTGTTTTCTGTCTTAATAAATTTTTAAGTTCATCTAATTTTTCTTGTCTTCTTCCGCAAAGCACCAAAGCGATGTTATTTGCGGCAAATTGTTCTGCAATTGCTCTACCAATTCCGCTTGTTGCCCCTGTAATCAATGCTATTTTCATTATTTTCTAGTTTTTAGGCAACTTCATAGCCATGACTTGCTTGTAATAAAATGAACCAATCTTGCAGTTCTAAATCAATATTCATCGCCGCTACTGAAAGTGAAACTCTCTCTTTTACGGTTGTACCAATTACGGCGTGTACGTTTGCTGGATGTTTCAATACCCAAGCCAAAAGTAATTGATCTGTGCTTGTATTGTACTTTTTATTCAAAGGTTCAATTACCTTTTGTATTCTTTTTATTTGATCATTTTTGATTTTAAAATATGACCCCAACGGACTCCAAGACATCGCCATTCGGCTCTTGGCTATACAATCATCAATAGTACCATCATAGAGAACGTCATTTGCTGTTAATGAGAACTCTACTTGATTTGATTGAACGCCTATGGCTGATTCAAGAACAGCAATCTGCGAAGGTGTAAAATTTGAAACTCCGAATTGTTTAATTTTTCCTTTTTCTTTTAATTGCATAACAGCCTCCGCCACTTCAAAGGGGTTTAATAAAGGACTAGGTCTGTGCAACAGCAACATATCTAAATACTCCGTTTGAAGATTTTTCAATGATTGTTCAACAGAAGAAATGATATGTTTTTTTGAATAATCATAATGCTTTACATCAACGGGTCTATTTTCAGCCGTAAACTGAATACCACATTTACTAATGAATTGAAGCTTCTCACGATCAATATTTGTTAAAGAGAAACCATTGCCGAAATCTTTTTCGGTTGTATAATCGCCATAAATATCGGCATGGTCAAAAGTTGTAATTCCTGAATCAAAACAATGTTGTATTAATGCACAAATCTCTTCTTTTTTGAATTGTTTACCCCAACGACCCCAGGTCATCGTTCCAGCAATTATTTTAGAGTAAATTTTTTTGTCTGCCATATGTATTCGAATTTATAAAAATATCCGCTAAATCATTCATTTCTAATTTTGAATTTTATCAAAGCCTTTTTAGAAAGTCAAAATGTTCTTAACATCAATATTTGCTGATATTTCTCACATTGATGACTATTTTTTGCTTTTCGACTTAAAAGCATCACAAATCTTGTGTTTTGATTCAATTTTTAACCAATCATTAACAGCAATAAAGTGAATAAATTTCCAATTTGCATTCCTGATAAAAAATCTAACCTATATTACCGAAAATTTGATTACAAGATGGAAGAAACAAAAGCCGTTGATATAAGCGCAGTAAATGAAAAAATAGCCCAAGAAAGTGCCTTTATTGACATATTGATGCTTGAGATGAACAAAGTAATTGTGGGTCAAAAGCATATGATTGAAAGATTACTTATAGGCTTGTTAGGTCAAGGTCATATTTTATTAGAAGGGGTGCCTGGTTTGGCAAAGACACTTGCCATCAATACACTTTCTAAAGCTGTAAAAGGTAACTTTAGCAGAATTCAATTTACGCCTGACTTACTACCTGCTGATGTTGTGGGTACCATGATTTACAATATTAAAGAGAATGATTTTACAATTAAAAAAGGACCCATTTTTGCAAATTTTGTTTTAGCTGATGAAATAAATCGTGCCCCAGCAAAGGTTCAATCTGCTTTGCTTGAAGCAATGCAAGAAAAACAGGTAACCATTGGCGATGAAACGTTTATTTTGGAAAAGCCATTTTTAGTAATGGCAACCCAAAATCCTGTTGAACAAGAAGGTACCTACCCACTACCTGAAGCGCAAGTTGATAGATTCATGCTGAAAACAGTTATCGATTACCCAAAACTAAACGATGAGCAATTGATTATGCGTCAAAATATGAAAGGGGCTTATGAAGAGGTCAAACCTGTTGTATCGCTTAAACAAATTTTGAATGCTCAAAAAGCAGTTCGAGAGGTTTATATGGATGAAAAAATTGAGAAATATATTCTTGATTTGATTTTTGCTACACGGTATCCAGAGAAATATAATTTAGAAGATTTAAAACCCCTCATCAATTTTGGTGCTTCACCGCGTGGAAGTATTAATCTTGGTATTGCTGCAAAGTGCTATGCCTTTATAAAAAGAAGAGGCTATGTTGTGCCAGAAGATGTTCGAGCTGTAATTCATGATGTGCTTCGCCACAGAATAGGTATTACCTATGAAGCTGAGGCTGAAAATATAACTTCAGAGCAAATCATCAACAAAATAGTTAACGAAATAGAAGTGCCATAGCCCTATTATTTTCACTGACCTCAACCTATAGAATTTAGCTCAAAATGGTTGGTTTCTTTTTGAAACTCTCGAACTAATATTATGAATACCAAAGAGTTACTTAAAAAAGTACGTAAGATTGAGATTAAGACACGTCGTCTTTCTGATCACATTTTTGGTGGCGAATACCATTCAACATTTAAAGGTCGTGGTATGACCTTTAGTGAGGTGCGTCAATATCAGTACGGCGATGATGTTCGAAATATTGATTGGAATGTGACCGCGCGATACAATGAACCCTATATCAAAGTTTTTGAAGAAGAAAGAGAATTAACCATGATGTTGATGGTTGATGTGAGTGGGTCAGAAATGTTTGGTACTAGCAACCAATTCAAAAAAGAAATTATCACAGAAATTTCAGCAACCTTGGCATTTTCGGCATTACAAAACAATGATAAGGCAGGTTTAATTCTTTTCTCTGATGAAGTAGAGCTGTTTATTCCGCCGAAAAAAGGAAAAAGTCATGTACTTAGAATTATTCGAGAACTTTTAGAATTTAAACCTAAAAGTAATCATACAAACCTTGCAGAAGCTTTAAAATTTATGACAAGCGTTATGAAGAAAAAGGCAATAGTTTTTGTGCTTTCTGATTTTATAGCTGATGATTATCAACAAACCTTAAAAATAACGGGTAAGAAACATGACGTTACTGGTATTCGCGTTTATGATAAACGTGAAGAAACGATACCCAATATTGGTATGGTTCAAATGCAAGATGCTGAAACTGGCGCTGTTCAACTTATTAATACGCATTCAAAAAAAGTCAGAAATAATTATACGAAATATCATCTTGAAAAGGTAGATTATTTTACCAATGCCTTCACCAAATCAGGTAGCGGCGTATTGAATTGTAGAGTTGATGAAAGCTACGTGAAAAAGCTTTTGGGTTATTTTAAAAGAAGAGGTTAATGCAGTTTAAAACGCTAAAAATACATACTATCCTCGAAAAAACGGCATGTTCACGGGCACTTTTTGTTGTCTTGTTTTTTCTTTTAGCTACGACTTTAGTTGCACAGAAAAAACCTGTTATTAGTTCAAAAGCTGATACTACAGTCATTAAAATAGGAGAGCAAATTATTTGGACAGTCTCCGTTGAAGTTGATTCTACAGATTTTGTTGTTTTTCCGGAGGGACAAACATTTTCGCCCTTAGAAATGGTAGAAGCAATGATTGCCGATACCACACTCAAAAAAGAACGTGTTCTACTTGAAAAATCATATTTACTAACACAATTTGATTCTGGTTCTTATCAACTACCTACCCAGTTTATTTCTATCAATGACCAAGGATATTATACCGATTCTTTACAAATTCAAGTTGCCGATGTAAAAGTTGACACTTTTGCTCAAAAAATGTATGACATCAAAAAACTCATTGAAGTTGAAAAAGGAAATTCTTCTTGGTGGAAAATTATTTTAATAGTCTTAGCAGTTTTATTGCTTATTGCAGGCTTACTATACTGGTTTGTATTTAGAAAAAAACCTCTAACAGATAAAGAAAAAATCGCTTTACTACCTCCATATGACAGAGCGCTAATTGAACTAAAAAATCTTGAAAATTCAAAATATCTTATACAAGATCAATACAAGGCGTATTATTCAGAACTTACTGAAATTGTGCGTTCTTATCTTGAAGATGATGTTCAAATTACCGCGCTTGAAAGCACTACAGATGAATTGATAAATAAATTAGAATTGCTATCTGATTCTGGTAAACTAGAACTTGATAAAGCCACCATAAACCAATTCAAACAAATTCTTCAAACCGCTGATTTAGTAAAGTTCGCTCGTTTAAAACCTGAGCTTTCAGTAGCTGAAGAAAACCGTAAATCAATTGAGCAAATTGTAATTAAAACGCACGAAGCACTGCCAGAGCCTACGGAAGAAGAATTAATGCAGTTGGCAGAAAATCAAGAAGAACTAGAGCGTAAAAAGCAGAAGAAAAAAATTGTAACCTCTCTACTAAGTGTAGCAGCTGTTTTATTTATTGCCGCTATTTCAGCAACTTTCTACTACGGAGTTGAAAATACAAAAGACACCCTTTTAAGGCATCCAACAAAACTACTTTTAGAAGGTGAATGGGTTAGCAGTGGCTATGGTTATCCGCGTATGCATATAGACGCCCCTGGGGTTTTAAAACGTACCGAAGGTGAAATAGCTTCATATTTATTGAACTTAGATACCATAAGTGACGCAAAAAAGAAAGCCGCTTTAGAGCAATTAAAAAAATTCTATGCTTCTAAAAACTTTCAAATAAAAGAGTTTTTGTTAGATTCTGATAGTGAAGACTTTTACCTAAAATTTGAAGATTTGGAAACGCCTACTGATTCAGTGGATCTAAATAAAGAAGCAATGGCGGGTATTGAAATGATGGAAAAACAAGGGCGTTTTAAGAATATCATTGTTAAAGATCAAGTATACAAAACACCTGAAGGTTCAGAAGGTCTGAAACAATACGGTACGTTAAGTTTGAAAAACGACGAAGGCGATTTTGAAAAGAAAAATTATACCATTTTGAACTTTGTAAGACCCGGCAATCTTAAACGATTAACCATGATTTGGAATCTAGAAGATCAATACGCTGAAAAAATTGTAGAGCGAGTTATTTCATCAGTTGAAATTAAAGCAGAATAAAAAATGTTTAAGAATATTGAATTTGCAAATCCTGATTTCTTTTGGTTGCTTTTATTGCTTCCATTAGCAATTCTATGGTATGTTTTTAAACGCAATGAACAAAGCGCTTCTTTAAACATTTCAAGTATTAAAGGTTTTGGTAATTCAGGCTTTTTATCAAAACTTAAACCGCTGTTGTTTATCATGCGTTTGTTGGCCTTAGGCTCAATCATAGTGGCTATGGCTCGACCACAAACAAAAGATGTATCTACTAAAACAAAAAAAACCGAAGGTATTGATATTGTCATGGCTATTGATGTTTCATCAAGTATGTTAGCCCGCGATTTGAAACCAAATAGGTTATCCGCCTTAAAAAAAGTAGCGGCAGAATTCATTAAAAAACGACCTAATGACCGTATAGGACTTGTGGCCTATGCAGGTGAGAGTTATACCAAAACACCTATAACCAGTGATAAATCAATTGTTTTAGGGGCCTTGCGTGAAATATCATATGGAGAAATCAACGATGGTACTGCAATTGGCATGGGTTTAGCAACTTCAGTGAATAGATTAAAAGAAAGTAAAGCCCTAAGCAAGGTCATTATTTTACTCACTGACGGGGTCAACAACTCTGGTTTTATTGAACCCCAATCGGCAGCAGATTTAGCAGTTGAATTTGATATTAAAACCTACACTATTGGTATTGGCACCAATGGCAACGCATTAACACCGGTGTCTTATAATATTGATGGCTCTTTTAGATACGGTATGCACAAAGTTGAAATTGATGAAGCGCTTTTAAAAGATATTGCTAAAGTTAGCGGCGGCAAATATTTTAGGGCAACCAATAATAAAAAGCTTGAAGCCATTTATGGTGAAATAAATAAGTTAGAAAAAACTGAGATTGAAGAATTTAAATTCACACAATTCGATGAAAAATTCAGACCGTTGATTTTTATAGCTGGCATTCTGCTATTACTAGAATGGTTATTAAGAAACACAATATTTAAAAGTTTTATTTAAAAATGCAGTTCGAAGAGAAAATATATTTTTATTTGTTTTTCATCATTCCGGTGCTGGTGGTGCTTTTTATATTTCTTCAAGTATGGAAAGTAAAAAAACAACGGAAATTTGCTGAGACCTCTCTTTTCAAAAAATTAACTCCGAGCCGTTCTGATTATAAATCAATCTTGAAACTCATTTTCTTTTTAATTGGAATATCGTTCTTAACCCTAGGCTTAGTCAACCCTAAAATTGGCACTAAATTAGAAACGGTTAAAAGAGAAGGTGTAGATATTGTTTTTGCTGTTGACGTATCAAAAAGTATGCTGGCAGAAGATATCGCCCCAAACAGAATTGAAAAAGCAAAAAGATTAGTTTCTGAGATCATAAGTGAATTAGCCAGTGATCGAATAGGTATCATCGCATATGCTGGGCAAGCATTCCCGCAGCTCCCCATAACTACAGACTATGGTGCAGCAAAAATGTTTTTACAAAGTATGAATACTGATATGCTCAGTTCACAGGGTACTGCCATTGATCAAGCAATTGATCTGGCAACTACTTATTATGATGATGAAGACCAAACAAATCGGGTACTTTTTATAATATCTGATGGTGAAGATCATTCAGAAAGCACCATTCTTAATACCGTAGAAAAGGCTACTGAACAGGGCATTCGCGTTTATACCATTGGTGTTGGCAAAAGTAAAGGAGCGCCTATTCCCTTAAAAAGAAATGGTGTTGTAGAACAATTAAAAAAAGATGCGAAAGGAGAAGTTGTTATTACCAAACTGAATAAGGAAATTTTAAATGATGTTGCCAGCAATGGAAATGGCAAATACATTGATGGCTCAAATACTGAAGAGGCTTTAACCATTATTAAAGATGAACTCAATCAAATGGATAAGAAGGAGTTTGAAGCAAAACAATTTGCAGAGTTTAAAGATCAGTTTCAGTGGTTTTTAGGTGCCGGTTTATTCTTTTTATTTTTAGATGTATTTGTTTTAGATAGAAAAACAAAGTGGTTGAAAAAATTGAATTTATTTAACGAAAGAAATAATGCGTAAAATGAAATTCTTAGTCATTCTATTTTTATTCTTAGGTTCATTTGCCTTTTCTCAAGAGGAAGACGAACAAAAAGAAAAGGACTTAAATGAGTCAAAGAACCTGACTTGGCAGGGTAATAAAAACCTTGCGAACGATAAATTTGCTGATGCAGAAGCTGCCTACCGAAAAGCCATTTCTAAAAGTGAAGAAAACACTTCGGCACCCTACAATTTAGGAAATGCCTATTATTACAATGAAACTTATACTGAAGCCTTTGGTCGATATAAAGAAGCAGGTGAAGCCGCTACTGAAAAGAAAGATAAACATAAGGCCTATCATAATATGGGGAATGTGTTTATGAAACGCAAAGAATATGAAAAAGCTGTTGAAAGTTATAAAGAGGCGCTAAGAAATAATCCGACTGATGAGGAAACCCGTTATAATTTAGCTTTGGCAAAAGAATTTTTGAAAAAAGAACAAGACGAGCAAAAAAATAACGACAAAAACAAAGACGACAAAAAGGACAAAGACGATAAAAAAGACGACAAGAACGAGGATAATAAAGAAGGGGATAAAGAAGACGAGAATAAAGAAAAAAAAGAAGGGGATAAAGGGGAGGATAAAAAGGATCAAGGAGAAGATGGAAAAAAAGATGACAAAAAGGAGCAAGAAGATAAAAAGCCTGAGCAAGGTGAAAATGAAAAAGATAAAAAACAACCTAGACCTAATCAGTTATCTAAGCAACAGATTCAAAATCTTTTAGAAGCCATGCAGAATGAAGAGAAAAAAGTGCAGCAAAAAATAGATAAAAAAAAGGTCAAGGGCGTAAAACCTATAAACCAAAAAGATTGGTAAGCTATTAATGATACGTAAATGTATAACCATACTAATGCTTTTCATTTTCGCCTTGTCAATACAGGCGCAAAATGATGAAGACGTTTCTTTTATTTTAAAACTGAGTAAAAGTAAACTTGGTCTTAATGAAAGACTGCGCGTTGATTTTGTAATGAATCAAGATGGTGACAATTTCGTGCCTCCTGATTTCGATGGTTTCAACGTTTTAATGGGACCCATGCAATCAACAAGTTCATCATGGATTAATGGGGTTCGAAGTTTTTCAAGAACCTACTCCTATTCTTTGGCACCTTCAGCACGCGGTAAATTTAAAATAGGTCAAGCCACTATCGAAATAGATGGTAAAACATATAAATCATTAGCGAAGCAAGTTACAGTAACAGCCGCTGTTGACAAACCAAATGATGAAATGACGGCTGATGATATTGCCGATGAAAATTTACATCTAGTAGCCGAAGTATCAAAGTCAAACCCCTATCTCAATGAAGCTGTAAGTGTAACGTATAAGTTATATGTTTCGCCTTCAATACGCGTTTCTAATTATGCGCCTTTAGACAATCCGAAATACAATAATTTTTGGAGCCAAGATATCCCCCTTAATGTAGGTAATGCCAAAAACGGAACCTATAAAGGGCAACCTTACCGCTATGTTACCTTAAAAAGAGTAGTGCTCTATCCGCAGAAATCAGGAATTCTTGATATTGAACCTTTATCGTTGCAAGTTACGGTTGATGTGCCAACCAATAAACGTGATTTTTTTGGTAGAAAGTTGTTTTCAAAAACCAATAAGGTTGTTGCTGCCGGAAAACGAAAAATTACAGTGAAGCAATTGCCTACTCAAGGAAAGCCTGCAAACTTTAGTGGAGCTGTAGGAGAATTTGATTTCGCTGTAACCTCAAGTAAAACAAACTTAAATGCGAGTGAATCTTTACAGGCGAAAGTTGAAGTTAGTGGTAAAGGCAACTTAAAACTATTTCAATTACCAGAACCTATTGTTCCTGGTTCTTTAGAAGTTTATGATCCTGAGTTTAGTGAAAAGGTCAGAACAACGTTTACTGGCTCATCAGGCAGGGTTAGTAATAGTTACACCATTGTACCAGAGTTTAAAGGTAAGTATCCTATTCCACCCATTGATTTTAGTTTTTTTAATCCTAAAACGGAACAATATGAAACCCTATCTTCTGATGAAATAATAGTAAATGTTATTGAAGGACCAACAAATACGGCATCCGCAAATGGGTCAACAACGTCAAATCAGCAAACCGTTGTTGCTATCGGTGAGCAGTTTGGTTTTATTAAATTAAAACCAAACTTAACTGCCATTGGTCAAAAACACTTTATTGGGTCTCGCCTTTTTTGGTTATGGCTGCTATTACCTTTATTACTAATTCCAATTGTTATAGTAATCCGAAAAAAACGAGATGAAATTGCAGATGACGTTTCCGGAAATAAAATTAGAAAAGCGAATAAACTAGCTCGCAAATACTTGTCAACTGCTAAAAAAGCATTGGGTAATAAAGATTCATTTTATGTAGCTCTTGAAAAAGGTTTACACAATTATCTAAAAGCAAAGCTTAAAATAGAAACCTCTGAATTTAGCAAAGACAAAATAACGGTATTGTTAGAAGAGAAAAAAGTAGATAACACTACTGTTGCCGGTTTCATTGGCTTGCTTAAAAACTGTGAAATGGCTAGATACAGCCCTTTTTCTGATGTTCAAATGCAACAAGATTATAATAAGGCTAGTGAAGTTATATCCTATTTAGACAAACAATTATAGGCATGAAATTTATATTTTCTATTCTAATATTTATCTTATCATTCTCTGTATTCTCACAGAACAATGATTTGTTTGAAAAAGCCACGGCGGCTTACAATGCTTCAGAATATGAACAAGCCATAACTTATTATTCTAAAATTTTAGAAAATGGTCAACATTCTGCTAATCTTTATTTCAATCTAGGAAATGCCCATTACAAACTCAATGAAATTGCGCCTTCAATATACTATTATGAAAAGGCTCTTTTATTAAAACCAGGCGATTCTGAAATATTAAATAATTTAGGTTATGCCCAAAACATGACCATTGACACCGTTAAAACGGTACCTGTAAATACCCTTTCTGAGGTATATTCTAAAATAGTAAGCTTATTTACTTTTGATCAGTGGGCTTATTTAGCGATTGCATTTATGATCTTATTTGTTTTGCTCTATATTGCTTTTTACACCTTTAGTTATGCCTCTCAAAAACGTATTTCATTTATTGCATCTATTCTCTCTATATTTCTTTCAATAATTTCAGTAGTGTTCGGGTTTATGGCCTATACTGATTATAACAATGATCAACCCGCTATTATTTTTGTGGATGAAGTGCGTGTGAAATCAGAACCCAACTCTAAAAGTCAAGAAGTTTTTAGGCTTCATGAAGGTACAAAGGTTCAGGTTTTAGACGAATTGAATAGTTGGAAAAAAATTGAAATTGCTGACGGACAAACTGGATGGTTAGACGCGCAAGAAATTAAACTGTTGAAAGATTTTTAAAATTTATTTAACAAAATTAAAGACTGTTCATCTTATCTTTGCATTCTGATTTAATTAAAAAATGAAATCACTAGGACTTCTCTTAATAGCCCTTTTATTAACCACTGCTATTTTAGCACCATCGGTTTTGACGCTTACCAGCATCGCTGAAAAAGTTGCTCTTTTTGATTTTAATGAAGAAGAAAATAAGGAAGAAAAAAAGGAAGCTTCTGAGAAAGATTTTATTTTTGATAGTAGTGTCTTTCTTTCCTATTATGAAACTCCTAAAACTAGAATATTACCTGAGTATATAGAAAATGATTACACCACTTCCATAACCATATTTCTTCCACCTCCAAAGCGAAATTTTTAGTTTAATTATCTTTACTTTTATATTAATAATCAGTCTTCATACATTAAAATGAAGACCAAACTAGTTTCGTTATGTTTAAAAATTTAAAAAATGATTTACCCGCAAGTATTGTTGTGTTTTTCGTTGCATTACCCTTGTGCTTAGGAATAGCCGTAGCTAGTGATGCCCCGCCTTTTGCAGGTTTAATAGCAGGTATAATTGGAGGAATAATTGTGGGCCTAATTTCTGGTTCTGACGTAGGTGTAAGTGGGCCAGCCGCAGGTTTGGCTGCCATTGTGTTGGCGGCAATCGCCTCTTTAGGGTATGAGGCATTTTTAGTGGCCGTAGTTTTAGGGGGTGTCATTCAAATTCTTTTTGGCATACTTAAGTTTGGTATTATTGGGTATTATTTTCCCTCGTCGGTTATTAAAGGGATGCTTACCGGTATAGGTATTATTATAATACTAAAACAAATACCGCATTTTTTCGGAATAGACAAAGACCCTGAAGGTAATTTTGTTCTTTTTGGTAAGGATAGTAATATATTTATAGATCTTATAAATATTCCGCAAAACCTAGGTATTGGCTCTACCGTTGTTGGTGTTATCGCCATGGTAATATTGATTTTATGGTCGAACGTACTCGTCAAAAAAGGTGCTATTTTTAAGTTGATTCAAGGGCCCTTGGTAGCCGTTGTCATAGGTATTGTTTTTTATGTTTTAGGCAATGGAACCGGAATGAATATAGCGCAAAGTCATTTGGTACAGGTGCCTGTGCCTGATAGTGTTGACAGTTTTTTAGGTCAATTTGTTTTTCCTGATTTTAGTGTCATTGGATCATCAGAAGTTTGGATAACAGCTTTTACAATTGCCCTAGTTGCGAGCTTAGAAACCTTATTGTGCGTTGAAGCGACCGATAAGTTAGACCCACAAAAGCGAGTTACGCCAACCAATAGAGAATTACTAGCTCAAGGGTCAGGAAATATTTTATCAGGCTTAATTGGTGGAATTCCCATAACACAAGTAATTGTGCGAAGTTCTGCAAATATTCAGTCTGGTAATAAAACGAAAATGAGTGCCATAATTCATGGTTTCTTTCTGCTAATTTCAGTTCTACTGATTCCTACCGTTTTGAATATGATACCATTATCAGTTTTGGCGGCCGTTCTTTTTATTGTAGGCTATAAGCTTGCAAAACCGCAAACTTTTAAAGCAATGTGGTCTGCCGGTTGGAAACAGTTTGTACCCTTTATTGCAACCGTTCTTATAATTGTCTTTAAAGACCTTCTCTGGGGTATTGGCATAGGTTTAGCTATAGGAATTATGGTAACTTTATTTCATAGCTTTAAGAACTCTCATTTCTTGCATAAAGAGGGTGAAGACGTCGATGATGGAAAGATTAAAATGACACTTGCGGAAGAAGTTACTTTCTTTAATAAGGCAACCATTTTGAGAGAACTTGATAACCTGCCAGAGAACTCCCATTTAGAATTAGACGTTACAAAAACAAGGTTTTTGGATTTCGATGTAATTGAAATACTAGAAGATTTTTCTGAGAAGGCTAGAAATCGAAATATCGATATTAAGTTAATTTCTGAAAGGGGAATTGTTCATAACCCTCCGAGTTACATTGAATTTTTTAAACTTGAAAAAACTAATTAAATCAAATAGTGATGAAAGCACAAACACAAGAAACACAGGCCGCTATAGTGCCAAATAGAGCAATTGAGCTTTTAAAAGAAGGAAATCAAAGATTCGTAGCCAGCAATATGGCGAGTCGCGACTTATTAGACCAAGTAAATGATACAGCATCGGGTCAATACCCCTTTGCAACCGTATTAAGTTGCATTGACTCAAGAGTATCAGCTGAGCTCATTTTTGACCAGGGCGTAGGTGATATTTTCAGTGCACGAGTTGCAGGTAATATTGTAAACGAAGACCTTTTAGGAAGTATTGAATTTGCCTGTAAACTTGCAGGAACCAAAGTTTTAGTAATTCTAGGTCATACCGCTTGCGGTGCAGTAAAAGGTGCCTGTGATGATGCAAAATTAGGTAACCTTACAATTCTATTAGATAAAATAAAACCAGCTGTTGACGCAGTTTCAGAACCTACTGATTCTAGTTTAAGAAATTCAAAAAACATAGATTTTGTAAATGAGGTGGCTGTTAAAAATGTTCAAATGACCATTGAAAATACACGTAGCATGAGTCCGGTTCTAAAAGAAATGGAAGACAATGGAGAGATTCAAATCGTGGGTGCTATGTATGATATCAATACTGGAAAAGTGACATTCATGTAACCATATTGAACAACAGAATTACTAAAGCCGATGTACTTACATTGGCTTTTTTTTATTTTAAAATAGTATATTAACACGCTTAATCAATATGGCGATATGAAAAAGTTATTTTCAAATTTAAGAGGCGATTTATTCGGGGGTATTACTTCAGGAATAGTTGCCTTACCCCTGGCTTTAGCTTTTGGTGTAAGTTCAGGTTTAGGGCCAAGTTCTGGTTTATATGGAGCCATTATAATTAGTTTTTTTGCTGCCCTTTTTGGAGGTACAAGTACCCAAATCTCAGGACCCACTGCGCCAATGACGGCAGTAAGCATGGTGGTTATTGCCGGTATTGTTGCCACCAATGATGGTAGCATTGAAAAAGCGCTACCTGCCATTTTATTGGTTTTCTTATTAGCTGGTTTGATTCAAATTGGCTTGGGCTTAATTGGTGTCGGTACCTACATAAAGTACATACCATATCCAGTGGTCTCAGGGTTTATGACCGCGATAGGAGTAATTATTTTAGTAACGCAACTTTTACCCGCTCTCGGGTACTATCCTAAAGAAGATGACAGTCTTGTTGCCAATTTTAAACCTCAGGCAGAGGAAATCATCCTTGAAAATATATTAAAAGAAGAAGCTGGTGAAGCTATTTTGGTTTTAGAAAATTTTGAAGAAACCATAAAACGTGCCGATGAAATTACTAATGAAGTTATCTTGAAAGAGTCGCAAATCTTGGCGAATAAAGAAGCTTCGGGAGTATTAGGAACCTTAAAAGTTTTACCTAGAGCTTTAAAAAATATTGAGTGGCTTGAATTAATTTTAGCCCTAGCAACCATTATCATCATCTTTGTATCCAAACGCTTAACATCTGTTATTCCGGCTACCCTAGTTGGTTTGTTATTAGTTTCGGGTGTTGCCTATGGTTTTGGTTTAAATTATCGCCCTATTGAAGAAATTCCTTCAGGTTTTCCGGTGCCAAAACTTGAAATTTTTAGTCAGTTTAGTATAGATGCTATTACGCCTTATTTCTTTACGGCTTTAGCATTAGCACTTTTGGGTGCCATAGATTCGCTTTTAACTTCTATTGTTGCCGATAATATGACGAAAACCAGACACAACCCGAATAAAGAGTTGGTAGGTCAAGGAATAGGAAATAGTATTGCTGCAATCTTTGCTGGTATTCCGGGTGCAGGTGCAACCATCAGAACGGTAGTAAATATTAATGCTGGTGGTAAAACTAAATTATCAGGCATGATTGCTAGTATTATGCTTTTAATCATCATGCTTTCTTTAGCTCCGGTGGCTTCAAAAATTCCGGCAGCAGTTTTAGCCGGAATTCTAATAACTGTTGGCATTGGTGTAATGGATTATAAAGGACTGAAGGCGATTCCGAGCATGCCCAAAGACATGAAATTAGGCCCTATAAAAGTAAGTTCTGAAGTAATTATCATGCTCGTTGTATTGATACTCTCTTCTACTTGGGATTTAATTTATGCCGTTGGTATTGGTTTAGTTATCGCCTCGCTAATGTTTATGAAAAAAATCGGCGATGTTAGTGCTGAAAGTTCAAGTGTCATACATCTTGATGAAGAAGCATGGGATGATGAAAAAGATTTTCCTAAAAATCTAACGGAAGAAGTATTTATAAAGCATTTAAAAGGACCCTTGTTTTTTGGTTCGACTAGTGAATTTCAACAGCTAGCCAATCAAATTCCTGAAACTGCAAAAACAGTAATTATCAGAATGGGGAGAACACAATATATGGATCAATCTGGCTTATATGCTATGGAAGATGTGTTACTTGATTTAAAGAAAAATGATGTAACCATATTGATGGTAGATGTTTTAAAACAACCTAGGTATTTAATGGAACGCATTGATATCATTCCTGATTTAATAGCTAATGAGCACATCTTTACTAATTTTGAAAATTGTTTAAAATGGGTCAAAGAAAATGTGAAAAACGAGTACTAATTACTATATATCATAAATTTAAAATCGCATTTATGCTATGTTAAATGCGGTTTTTTAATTTCTCAAAGCATTATAATGCCTATAAAGTTTTAAATTTGCGCACTTAGGGAGCCATGATGATAGATAAAATAAAAGAACATATTGCCGAAGTTGAAAAATTCACTGCTGATTCAGTTGAAGCTGTTGAAGAATTTCGAATTAAATATTTGGGTAAAAAAGGATTATTAAACGACTTTTTTGCTGAATTTAAAAATGTGGCTAATGATCAAAAGAAAGAATATGGTCAAGCTATCAATACCTTAAAACAAAAAGCTACAGAACAGGTAAATGTTTTAAAGAATTCTCTTGATACTACTTCTGAAGAACAAGGTATTTATGGCGATTTATCACGCCCTGGAGAACCTATTGAATTAGGAGCAAGACATCCTATTTCTATAGTAAAAAATCAAATCATTGAAATATTCTCTAGAATAGGATTCAATGTTTCTGAAGGACCAGAAATTGAAGATGACTGGCATAATTTCACAGCCTTAAATCTGCCTGAATATCACCCAGCTCGTGATATGCAAGATACTTTTTTTGTACAAACCAATCCTGATATACTATTACGTACACATACCTCATCAGTTCAAGTACGTTATATGGAAAATAACAAGCCGCCCATCAGAACTATTTCTCCGGGCAGGGTATATAGAAACGAAGCCATTTCAGCCCGTTCTCACTGTTTTTTTCATCAAGTTGAAGGTTTATATATTGATAAGGATGTTTCTTTTGCAGACCTTAAACAAACACTTCAGTTTTTTACCACCGAACTTTTTGGAAAGTCTAAGATTCGTTTACGACCTTCTTATTTTCCTTTTACAGAACCCAGTGCTGAAGTAGATGTGTATTGGGGTCTTGAAACTGAAACTGATTACAAAATGACCAAGGGTACGGGTTGGCTCGAAATTATGGGTTGCGGCATGGTAGATCCTAACGTTTTAACCAATTGCGGCATTGACCCAGAAGAATATTCAGGTTTTGCTTTTGGTATGGGTATTGACCGTATTGCACTTTTACTTCATCAAATTTCTGATATTCGTCTCTTAAGCGAAAATGATGTGCGCTTCTTAGAACAGTTTAGAAGTGCCCTTTAGTTCAATTAATTACCAACGTGTAAAAGGTATTTTACTTAACTGAGAATTGTAATATTTGACTTGACCCGTTACTTCTTTACCTAACCAATCTGGTCTTTCAAATGCTTCATTTTCATTGCTTAATTCAAGTTCTGCAATAATTAATCCTTGGTTTAAGCCATGAAATTCATCTACTTCATAGGTGTGCTTCCCTACAGTAATAAGATATCTTGTTTTATCAATACTGCCGTCCTCACAAATATGAAGTAAAGCCTTGGCTTCAGAAGAAGAAATTTTCTTCTCCCACTCAAATCGTGTTGTACCTGATTTGTTTGACTTTCCTTTTATAGTTAAAAATCCGCATTCATTTAATAAACGAACTCGCACCGTACGCTCCTTGTGCGTATTTAAAAACCCTTGAACAATTCTATCTTTAGAAAAAGCTTGTTTTTTAAATTCATCTGATGTCACTAAAAATTTACGTTCTATTTCTAC
>CAZKQM010000013.1:0-45422 GCA_964554895.1 uncultured Maribacter sp.
TTTTATAAAATTATTTCAGATTTTTCTTCAATCAAAATATAAGTGTTAATATAATGCGAAATCGATTTCGTTCGATAACCTAACATTAACTTTTTCAACTTTATTTATCTTAAAAGAATATGTATCTTTCGTTCCTTACTTTTAGTAGACTTTTAATGATTTTGAAACAGCTAATTTCTTCACTAAATAACACCAAAATGTACTCGAAAAATAAGGCTTTAAAAAAGGTAACTTACCTATTTACTGCTTTAACTTTTCTGTACGCTTGTACTGAAGATGATAAAAAACTCGAAGGCAAGAAAAGTAAAACAACTACGCTTTTTGAACTCACAAAGGCAAGTGAAACGGGTATTGCTTTTACAAATAAAGTAACCAATCAAAAGAACTTCAATATTTTCAAATACAGAAATTTTTATAATGGGGGCGGTGTAGCAATTGGCGACATAAACAATGATAGTTTACCTGATATTTATCTAACAGGAAATATGGTTGAAAACAAACTGTATTTAAATAAAGGAAACTTTGAATTTGAGGATATTTCAGAATCTGCCGGAGTTCAGGGCAACAAGCCATGGTCAACTGGGGTTTGTTTCGTTGACATTAACGCTGATGGCTTACTTGATATTTATGTAAGTAATGCTGGTAATATGGAAGGTGATAATCATGACAATGATCTTTACATCAATAATGGCGATTTAACTTTTACTGAAAAAGCAAAAGAATATAACCTTGCTGAAACTGGCTTTTCTACGCATGCATCTTTCTTTGACTATGATAAAGATGGTGATCTTGATGCCTATATTTTGAACAATAGTAATATTCCGGTAAGTAGTTTGGGTTATGCCGAACAACGTGAAGTTCGAGCACAAGATTGGGAGGGTGTGCCCGATATTTTCAAAGGTGTTGGTGATATGTTATTGCGCAATGATAACGGTAAATTTGTTGATGTAAGTGAAGATGCTGGTATTTATGGTAGCCTTATTGGTTTTGGCTTAGGAATTATGGTAACTGACATTAATAAAGATTTGTATCCTGATATTTACGTGTCTAATGACTTTTATGAGCGTGATTATCTTTATATCAATAATCAAGATGGCACCTTTAGTGAAGAGATTAAAAATTGGACATCACATTTATCACTCTCTGCAATGGGTATTGATATTGCTGATATCAATAATGATGGTGAGTCTGATATTTTTATTACCGATATGCTACCTGAGGCGGATCAACGCGTAAAATCGGTAATGGAATTTGAAGGTTACGATGTGTATAAATTAAAACAGAGCAAAGACTTTTATCAGCAATACATTCAAAACACCTTACAACTTAATAACGGAAATGGTTCATTTTCTGAAGTTGCATATTTCAGTGGAGTTGATGCGACAGATTGGAGTTGGGCCGGACTTCTTTTTGATATGGATAATGATGGTTTGCGTGATATTTTTATTACCAACGGTATTAATCATGATTTAACTGATTTAGATTTTGTTGACTTTTTTGCCAATGAAATCATTCAAAAGATGGCCTTAACCGGTCAGAAAGCATCTATTGATTCAATCATCAATAAAATGCCTGTCAGACCACAACCCAATTATGCCTACAAAAATAACGGCGATATTACCTTTTCAAATGCTAACACTAATTGGGGTTTTGAAATGCCTACTATGTCAAATGGTGCTGCCTATGCAGATTTAGATAATGATGGCGATTTAGATTTAGTTATAAACAATGTGAACATGACCACCTCAGTTTATCAGAACAAAACCAACACAATGTCTGATAATGGGTTTATAAAGTTAAAATTCGAAGGCTCTGAAAAGAATCCCTTTGCCATAGGTACTAGCGTTTCACTATTTTACGACGATAGAATTGTGCTTCAAGAATTGATGCCTTTTCGAGGTTTTCAATCTTCAATGGATTATGTAATGACAATAGGTTTAGGTAATCTAACAGAAATTGATTCCATCCGTATAATTTGGCCAGATAAACAAACACAACTTCTTAAAAATATTTCAGCAAATCAAACCCTATATCTGAAACAAAAAGATGCCAGCGAAATGTTC
Source organism: uncultured Maribacter sp. (assembly GCA_964554895.1). Taxonomy (GTDB): domain Bacteria; phylum Bacteroidota; class Bacteroidia; order Flavobacteriales; family Flavobacteriaceae; genus Maribacter_C. The sequence goes on from CAZKQM010000013.1 coordinate 2,064, forward strand.
AAGCCAAATACCCAAAAAAGTAAATCATCTCTGTTTAAAGAAGTAAAAAATGATAAACTAGTAACCCATCAAGAAAATAATTATAATGATTTTGACCACGAAGGTTTAATCTATCAACTTTTATCACAAGAGGGGCCTTCATTGGCAATCGCCGACATTAATAATGATGGGCATGAAGATGTTTTTATGGGTGGGGCAAAAGGGCAACCCGCCTCTTTATACCTACATACCGGAAATGGCAAATTGCGTCAAATATCGCAAGCGGCTTTTAACAATGACGCAATTTACGAAGATACTGCGGCGGCATTTTTTGATGCAGATGGCGATGGTGATCTTGATTTGGTAGTAGGTTCAGGAGGTAATGAAAATAATGATAAACACAATTACAAATGCCGCATGTATCTTAATAACGGCCAAGGAAAATTCAGTAAAGGAGCAGTGCAAATTCCGTCAACTTTTGAAAATATTTCTACCCTAGCCGCCCACGATTTTGATCAAGATGGCGATATTGATTTGTTTGTGGGTTCAAGAAGCGTTACAGGTACGTATGGTGTAAATCCTAAACATTTATTTTTAACCAATGACGGCAAAGGAGGTTTTGAAAATTCAACGGAAAGAATTATTTATGAGGTTAAAGATGCTGGCATGATTACAGACGCTGTTTGGTCTGATGTTGACGGAGATTCTAAGAAAGACCTAGTGACGGTTTCAGATTGGGGTACACCAATGATTTTCAAAAATAATGGAAGAAGATTAGCGAAAATGACCTCTTCTTTAGATAGTCTTTCTGGTTGGTGGAATACCCTTGAACAAGCTGACCTTGATAATGACGGCGATCTAGATTTTATCTTTGGAAATCAAGGTTTAAACCTACACTATGCGCCTTCCAAAGGTAATCCTATGAAAATTTGGATTAATGATTTTGATGACAACGGTACTATTGAACAAATTGTTACTATGCGCAAAAATGGTAAAGATTATCCCATCCATCAGAAAAAAGAATTAACCGCACAAATGGTTAAATTAAAAAAGCAGAATTTAAAGGCGTCAGAATATGCAAAGCGCCCTATTGATGAACTCTTTTCAAAAGAAATATTTGAAAATTCTTTAATGAAAAAAGCTTCACTTTCTGAGTCTGTTATTGCGGTAAATGAAGGTAACGGGCAGTTTACTATTAAAAAACTACCTAATCAAGTACAACTATCTTGCGTTTGTGATATTTCATGTGACGATGTCAATGGTGATGGTCATCTTGACTTAGTAATGGGCGGTAATAATTTTGAGTTCAAACCTCAATATTCTAGATTAGATGCAAATTTTGGCAGTGTTTTATTAGGCGATGGTGCAATGAATTTCAATTGGCAAAATTATAATCAAAGTGGCTTTTTTATCAAAGATGAAATAAAGCATCTGAAACAATTCAAAGATGCCAGTGGTAAAACTTTTCTCATAGCTGCAATCAATAATGATAAACCAAAGATTTTCGCATTAGATGAATAAACTATTTTTCATCATTTTATCGGTTTTTTTGCTAAGTAGTTGTGGACAAAAAGAAGGGTCTCTATTTAGCAACCCCAGCTCTGAAAATACCGGTCTTACCTTTGCCAATATTTTAACACCAACAGAAGATGTCAATATTCTTGACTATCTGTATTTTTATAACGGGGGTGGGGTTGCAGTGGGCGATATTAATGGGGATGAATTGCCCGATATATTTTTTACTGGTAATCAGGTTAAAAACAAACTCTTTCTAAACAAAGGAAATCTTCAATTTGAAGACATTACCGAAACATCGGGCGTTGCCGGAAATAGTTCGTGGAATACAGGCACTGTAATGGTTGATATAAATAGTGATGGCCTATTAGATATCTATGTCTGCGCCGTTGTAGGTGTGAACGGTTTGAACGGGTATAATGAACTTTATATCAATAATGGCGATAGTACCTTTACTGAAAGTGCTGCCCAATATAATCTTGATTTTGACTCATTTAGTTCTTCAGTCGCTTTTCTTGATTATGATTTAGATGGCGATTTAGACATGTACTTATTAAATCATGCAGTTCATACACAAGAATCATATGGTCACAGTGAAGTTAGAAAGAAAAGAAATTATCAAACAGGCGATAAGCTTTTAAAAAATGAAGACGGTAAATTCATAGATGTTAGTGAAGCGGCAGGAATTTATGGGGGCATAAATGGCTTTGGCCTAGGTATTGCAATTTCAGATTTTAATAATGATGGCTATCCTGATATTTTTGTAGGCAATGATTTTCATGAAGATGATTATTACTATTTAAACAATGGCGACGGAACATTTACAGAAAGCTTAAGAACTTTTTTTGGTCATACTTCACGTTTTTCAATGGGTAATGATGTTGCTGATATAAACCATGATGGTTGGCCTGATATTATCTCTCTTGATATGCTTCCGGAGGATGAACAAATTCTAAAATCTTCAGAAGGCGCTGATGATATTCAAACCCAAAGATTGAGAAAAGAACGTTTTGACTACCACTATCAATATTCTAGAAATATGTTGTTTGTGAATAGACAGCAAAATCAATATGCTGAAACAGCTCTATTAAGCGGAATAAGCGCAACAGATTGGAGTTGGAGTGCTATTTTTGGGGATTACGATCAAGACGGCAATCAAGATATTTTTATTTCAAACGGTATTACCAAAAGACCCAATGATCTTGATTTTTTAAATTTTGTTTCAAGTGACCAAATCAAGAAAAAAATAAACAGTACAAAGTTGGTTGATGCTAAGGCAATAAATATGATGCCCTCAGGGGCGATTCATAATTACGTTTTTAAGGGCAAAGAAAATTTAGCTTTTGAAGATATGTCTGATGACTGGATTTCAAAAGATACATTAATTTCTGGCGCCACTGCGATTGCTGATTTTGACTTAGATGGTGATCTTGATTTAATTACCAATAACAGTAATCAAGAAGCCACTTTATTTATCAATAAAACAAACAAACAAAACAACTATTTGAAACTAAAGTTAGAATATAAAAATCCAAATATGTTCGCTATAGGTACCAAAGTTTATGCCTATCATGAGGGCAAATTACAGTACAAAGAAATGTATACAGCTCGTGGATTTCAAGCTTCTTCTGAACCCTTCATTCATTTTGGGTTTGGCAAAACAGAAGCTATTGATTCTTTGAAAATAATTTGGCCTGACAAAACCCATCAAGTTTTAAAAGAGGTGGTTACCAACCAAACCTTGACTCTTTCTCAAGAAAATAATACGCCTTTTGACTATCAAACACTAAAAATTTCACAAGCAAAAATATTTAAAAAAGTAGACGGAAACCTCGGTTTAAATTTTGAACATATTGAAGATCGTTATACTGATTTCAATCGACAAAAATTAATTCCATATCAAATTTCTGATCGTGGGCCAGCAACAGCAATTGGTGATCTAAATAATGATGGTAAAAAAGATGTCTTCTTCGGAGGCTCAAAATTCGAACCATCAAAAATATTTATACAAAAAGATGACTCCTATATTGAAACCACCTATGCTGCAATAGCAAATGATTCTATTAAAGAAGATGTCGCTGCCATTATTTCAGATTTTAACCAAGACGGAAAAAATGACGTGATTATTGCTTCTGGTGGTGCAGATTTTTTTAATGAAATGAAACCCCTTATAGATAGTTATTACATTCAAGATGGTGCTAGTTTCAAGGCATCTAAATTTCCTGAATATTTTGAAAATGCATCATTTATTGCGCCATATGATTATGATCAAGATGGTGATATAGATGTATTCGTAGGTAATCAATCGGTTACCAATGATTTTGGTAAAATTCCGAATTCTGTTTTATTAAAAAACAATAACGGAAACTTTGAAAAGGTTAAGAATACTGGTTTAGAAAACGTAGGTATGCTAACGGATGCCATCTGGCATGATTTTGATCAAGATGGTACTAAAGACCTTATTCTCATAGGAGAATGGATGTCGCCCAAGTTTTATAAAAATATAAAGGGTTCTTTTGTTGAGGAAAAATTAGTAGATCAATCACTCAACGGACTATGGCAAACTATTGAACCTTTCGACATTGATCATGATGGCGATGATGATTATGTTCTTGGCAATTGGGGGCTCAACACAAAATTCAAGGCCTCATCAAAATATCCTATGAAAATGTATTATGGTGATTTTGATAAAAACGGGAGTACTGAAACTATTGTAACTATTGAAAAAGAAGGTAATTATTATCCTTTAGAAGATTTAAATAGTCTATCATCACAAATGGTAAGTTTGAGAAAGAAATTTACCACTTATAAAAATTTTGCAGGTAAATCAATCGAGCAAATTTTCGAAAAAGAAATTTTAGAAAATGCGACTATTTATGAAACTAGTGAACTACGTTCAGGCTATCTTGAAAACAAAGATGGAAAATTTGAATTTGTTCCTTTTCAGATTGAATTGCAACTCGCACCCATTTACGCCTTTATAGATTATGATTTCGATAATAATGGTAAAAATGAATTAGTAGTTGCCGGTAATTATTTTGGTGTTAAACCATTTCAAGGCCGTTTTGGCTCTTTTTCTGGTGCTATGATAAAAAACATAAATGATGTAGTTTTAGGTCATGAAATTGGGCTCGATTTTACAAACAAATCAGTTCGAGATTTACAGATTATTAAACTTAAAAAACAAGCATATTTACTTGCTACCTTTAATAATGATAAAGCGCAAGTCTACTCTTTTCAACAGGAAAATTAAATGAGAATGAAAAAGATTTTATTACTACTTACGGTCATCTCGCTACTCTCTTGTGGGTCGGAAGAAGAAATATACCTCACGCCAGATGTTTTGCATCAGTCTGTTGATAAGGTTACAGAGATTATGATTCACGATATCTTTTCGCCACCAGTTGCCAGTCGTGTTTTTGCTTATCCAAATATTGCAGCCTATGAAATTCTAGCATTACAAAATGAGGATTTTTCATCACTAGAAGGTCAATTAACAGACTTAAAAGCTATTCCGAAGCCAGACACAACAAAAGAAATAAATTATCAATTAGCGGCCATAGTTGCTCACATTGATGTAAGTAGGAGATTAATTTTTTCTGAAGAAAAATTGACGCCCTTTCGTGATAGTTTGTATACTGATTGGTCTGCAAAAAATAAAAAAGTTTTTAAAGCCTCTGAAGCCTACGGCATAGAAGTAGCAGAGCACATTGTTAAATGGATGAATGACGACAATTACAACCAAACCCGTACCATGTCTAAGTTTACAGTGAACACTGATGAAGCCTCAAGATGGCAACCTACCCCACCAGCGTATATGTCAGGCATTGAACCTCATTGGAATAAAATCAGACCCTTTGTCATAAATACTGCTGATCAATTTAAACCTGAACCCCCGCCAAAATTTTCCTTAGAAAAAAACAGCGTTTTTTACAAAGAACTAAAAGAGGTATATGATATCAGCAATGAAATAACCGAAAAAGGAGATACTTCAGAAGAAATTGCCATTGCTCAATTCTGGGATTGCAATCCGTATGTTTCAGTTACCAGAGGACATTTAATGTTTGCTACTAAAAAAATCACACCTGGTGCACATTGGATTGGCATTGTAAAAATAGCCAGCAAAAAAACCAATAGTGATTTTGATACAACAGTAATGGCCTATGCTAAAACATCAATTGCCATAGCCGATGCTTTTATCAGTTGCTGGGATGAAAAATATCGAAGTAATCTCATCAGACCAGAAACATTAATTAATGAACATATTGATGAAAATTGGAAGCCGGTGCTTCAAACTCCGCCTTTTCCCGAATATACGAGCGGGCATAGTGTTGTTTCGGGTGCTGCCGCCTTAACATTAACAAGTATCTTTGGCGATGATTTTGCTTTTGATGATGATACTGAAATACCGTACGGTTTACCAGTTAGAGGTTTCTCATCTTTCAATAAAGCAGCTGATGAGGCGGCTATTAGTAGAATGTATGGCGGAATTCATTATCGAAAAGCCGTAGAAGTCGGTTTACAACAAGGTCGAAATTTAGGTCAATTTGTGATTGATAATTTACAATTGAAAAACAATTCGGTTAGTCCTCAATAATTTTATACATGAAAAAACTAGGTCTTATCATAGGCATACTGCTATTATGTGTTTTAGGTTACTTGTTTGTCTATCCACATGATTATCAGGTTTCATTTGAAGTCAAAACCACACCTGGTGCGGTTAATCAAACCGTGAAATCATGGACAAAAACCCTTGAAAATTCAGAAATAATTGAAGAGTGCACAATTAGTGAATTTGGTCAACAAATAAAATTTGGTGATTCAACACATATCTATCAATGGCGTATTAAACCAATTCATGATAGTTTATCAAAAGTTACCGTTTATGCCAAAGATGTAAACCATAGTTTAAATAATAAATTATCGGTTCCGTTTCGAGACACAGATTTTGAAAAACGTACGCGAAAAACTTTAACTCACTTTTCAAAAAAGTTATTAGAGCATCTTAAAAATTTCAAAGTTGAAGTGGTGGGTGAAGATGCTACAACTACGAAATTTTGTGCCTGCACCAATGTTAGAACTAATCAGTTTGGTAAAGCAAAAGGTATGATGCGTGATTTTCCGTTTTTGAGTAGCTTCATTGTAAAAAATAAATTACAGCCTAGCGGTGCGCCTTTTTTAGAGGTTACTAATTGGCAAAAAAAGAAAGATAGCATTGAATTTAAATTTTGTTTTCCTATTGTTCAAATGGATATCTTACCAGAACATCCTGAAATTGAATTTAGAAGTTACTATGGGCGAAAGGCTTTAAAAGCAATTTATAATGGTAACTATATCACATCTGATAGAGCATGGTATGCGCTAGTCGATTATGCAGAACGAAACAATATTGAAGTAACCGAATTACCTTTAGAAGTTTTTTATAACAACCCAAATATGGTGGGTAATGATTTGAACTGGAAGGCCGAAATCTTTATGCCTTTAAAGTCATCTACGAGCGAGTAGATTAAGTATTAAGATAATTAGCTACATTTGAAACATGTCAGCAAATAAAAGGTTATCGCGTGCGTATCAAAATGCCAAACAGCTAGTTTTTGATGATGATACAGTAGTAGTTTATGGCTTGCTCATTCGAAATTTTACCTAATTCAATAGAGCTGCAGATGAAACTACAATAACCAGAATGTTCGGTGGAATTCATTATCGAAAGGCAGATGATGTAGGAGTAAAACAAGGTCGTCATTTGGGCCAATTTGTTGTAAACAACGTAGATATGTAAACACCCTGATTTTAAAGTCAATTGTCATGAATAAGTCATTTTTTATAGTACTCATTGCGCATCTTTCAAGCTTTACCCATCAAGCACAATTAAAACTAATTACGCCACTACCTGAAAATCTAAATGAAAATTCAGGTATCGCCTCTTTTGATGGCAAAAATGCGTGGTTTATAGAAGACAACGGTAACGGCGATAATATTTATCAGGTAAATTTCAAGGGAAAACTTATTAAACAATTCGAGGTTAAAAATGCCAAAAATCACGATTGGGAAGATTTGACTATTGATGAACATAATAACCTATATATTGGCGATTTTGGTAACAATGTTAACGACAGAAAAAAATTGATAATATATAAATTACCCAATCCTGAAATAGAACCCGGCAGCAAAATTGAGGCAGAACGTATTGAATTTAATTATCCTGAACAAAAAGACTTTCCGCCAAAAAGAGGGTTACTTCTATATGATTCCGAAGCCTTTTTTCATTTTAAAGGTAATCTTTACATTTTTACTAAAAACAGGGCAAACCCTTTTAATGGTGAGGCTTTTATTTATAAAATTCCGAATAAAAAAGGAAGCTATCGCGCAAAACTCATTGGAAAAATAAAAACTTGCGAAGACTCGAATAGTTGTAAAATAACTTCGGCAGCTATTTCACCCGATGGCAGCACAGTTGTGCTCTTAGGTTACGGTAAATTATGGACTATCAGAGAATTTTCAAATGATAATTTTTCTGATGGAAAACTTACCGAAATTGATTTAGGAGTTCGAACCCAGTTAGAATCAGTCTGTTTTAAGGCCAATAAAACCTTATTACTATCTGATGAAGTTCGAGGGGGTCAGGGGGGCAATTTATATTCATATGAGTTAAATTAGGCCTATCTAAAATCCGAAGCCGAGTCCGAAAGAAAGGCGAATACCTTCAGTGCTATTGAAGACTGCAGTCCTTAAAGAAGCAACGCCAGCAGCATTGTAAAAAAGTCCTACCCCATAAGAAGTATGCCAAACGCCAGAGTCTTCATCAGGCAACCAAACCCTACCGTAATCAAAACCGGCATAAACTCCTACGGCAGCTGGCAAAATTCCTGTTCTTCGCTGCCCCAAACTTAATCGAATATCTGTATTCTGATAGTATGATTTCTTACCTGTAAAGCGTTGATTTCTAAAGCCCCGCAAGCCATCAACCCCACCAATGGTAGCCCCTTGATAAAATTCGTAACCATCGCCAATATTAAAATGTGCCTTCCATTTTGTTGCGAAAACTAATCTTCCACTGGGGATTAATTTATAATCAAAGGAGATACTCGGAATAACATATGCGAAATCGTCATCGCTACCAATTTCTGTTTTGTAACCCAGTTCTAATGTGGTTGACATACCGAGGGTAGGAAAAGCTTCATTATCGCTATTTTCAAAGCTATAAATGACCTCAGTTCCTAAAAACTCTTTTTCGATTTCTGTACCAAGCTCTTGAAAGAAAGTGCTTATAAAACGATTTTGAGTTTGTTCAACTTCAAAAGTTTCATAAGAAATTGAAGCTTTAATCACGCTGCCTAGTTGACCTCGCCAAACTAGTGAAGGAGCTAATTTTAACACACCTAGTCGTACTCGATTAAAATCTAAATCATCATTTAAATTTTTAGTTTCGTTACCCAAGCCAAAGAAATTTACGGCAAAGTTAGGGGTTGTAAAATCTGCTAAGATTTGAAAATTTGCATTGCCAATAAAATTGGCAAATTCTCCGGTATAGCCAAATTCAAAGCCGCTAGTTGCAAAATAATAAGCTGCATTCAAATGATGTTGTTGCGAAAAAGGGTTTTCTCGAAAACCATTGTAAGTATATATATTATTAGTTCCAATTTTCACACCGCCATCAGGATTAAAACCGAGTATAGGTAGAATTTGATTGAAAGAGTTTCTAACTTTTAAAGGTTGATAGGTATTAGTTACATATTCATTTGTAAGTTTTACCCTTGCCTGCTTCACATCTTTTAAGGTATTTTGTTTTGATTTATAATCGTAGATGTAAATATTACCGCCTTCAGGCACGTCATAAATATCATTGTTTTGCCCCCCAATTAAACGCACCCTGATTTTGTTTCTAGTAGTGCCAGCAACCTCAAAGCGATCTTCATCATCTAAACCATACACCCAGACTTCTTTAGTGTCTTTTCGGTTGAATTTTTTCTCAAAGAACTTCCTCTTTTTTTTGCCATGCAATATTCTATAGGCGCTTATGACTAACTCTTTTTTATTTAAATTTTCAATTTCAAACCAATCATCTTTATCAGTGCCCACAACTACAGCATGCCTATTCAAGACTTTAAAATACTCATAAGCAGTATTACTTAAGTTTTTGATTCGAGCTAATAAAATCTTTTTGAGTTCTAATACTGTAGCGTCACGCACCTCTTCAGGAAAATATTGAAAAGCATCATCAATTACTTCAGCCGTCAAATTTTCTTGAATATAATTCGCTTCTTTTAGCCATTCTTCTTTGGTGGTTTCAGAAAGCAAAGCCATATCTAAAACATAAGTTTTAGGCGATGAATTAAAACCCTCCACGCTACGAATCTTTGGTTTAAAACCTTCCATAAGACGTAGGCCTGGTATCAATCTTGTGGCGAGCCCCATAAATAAACCGTCTCCCATAATAGAAAATGCCTGGTCGCGATCACGTGGCACAGGTTTATAGATTATTTTTTTTGATTTTTTCTTTTTGAATTCAGCCCAGCGCCATTGGTCTACATGGCGATCCCAATCACCCAATACCATGTCAAACAAGCGAGCCCGCAGATAAATTTGGTCATCTACCTCGTATTTTTCATCATCTCTTAAATTATCTAACATCTCATCTGTACTAATGAGCGTATCAGAAAACCCGTAACTAGCTAAATCACTGTGGCCATCGCCGGCATGCTCTTCAATCATGTAAAGTTCGTTGCCGAAATCAACATTGAAATCTTCTAAAGCAGCTTGTTTAGGAATGTAGTATAACACGGGGTTGGTGTGATAAATGCCTATGGCGTCAGCTAATGGGCCAATAGTAAAGGGCGCATAAGGATGGGATCCTGTATAAAAATCTGCTAGAAGTTTCTGCAAAAATGTATCTTCTAAATCATTAATAACATATTTCTTTTGAAAGACTATAGATTGCAAATACAACTCTGATACTTTTCTTAAGGCGCGCATCACATATTCCTTACCACTTTTATGTCGTAGGCGTAGCGATTTCGATTGATGACCCCCTCCTTTTCTTACAGGGGTTAAGCCGCCAAACAAAGTATCTAATCGAACTGTTGGAGCACTTACCAAAGTACCATAATATTTTCTATACCGTTCGCCCCAAATGGTTTTAAAAAAGTCACTTTTATTTATTTCTTCATCAGTGTATATGGTAGCGCTAGTGGTAAGCGGAAAATCTTCTTCATACGTATTTAAATGCAAATTGCGATCAGATGGTAGTACTTCAGTGGCATACAATAGATTAGGAGCCTCAGAATTCCCTTCTCCGTAAAATTTAACTGTAGAAGAGCCATCTTGATATAATTCTAGGGCAGCATACCCTCTGTTACCGGTTGAAAATTGACTGCCATTTAACAAACGTGCGACCCCATTTTTAGCTCCGGCACCACTTACAATTTGGGGGGTATTATTCTCAAAAATATATTGTAATGTGTGCTCATGACCTGAAGCAAAAATTACTTTATCAGAATACTGGGCAAGGGTAACCATTCGATTTTTGAATTCAGTGTACCTCTTATTATTTAAGTCTTCTTTTGAAGCCCCTGATGTTTTGCGCAGCACATTAATAAATGTTCCTAAAAAGGGTAACGGCAGTCCACCATTACTTGGAAAAATCTGTTGTTTGAATGAAAATTGCCCCCCATGTGGCCCGTACGAAAACATAGGATGATGCAAGGCAATCAGGGTGGTTTTATCTCGATTTTTTTTAATCAAGCCTTCTATTTCTTCCCAAAACTTAGCGCGGCTTTTGATTTCACAATTATCATTCATGGTAGGGTGCTTATCCCAATTGGTTAAATACCACTCAGTGTCAACAGCAATTATCGCAAGCTTATCAGAAACTTTGACCACATCAACAGGGCATCCGTTTTCAGGCAAAAAGGGATTCTTTTGCTTCAATTTTTTCTTGATATATTTTTCTTCTCTTTCTAAGCCTTTGAGACCATTACTGTACCAATCGTGATTTCCTGGAATGAACAAAGACCTTCCTTTAAAATTTTTCAGACTTTCTAACTGTGCATCTATACTGTTCTTCGCTTTTTCATAATCAGCCAGCGATTCTTTTTTATCAGGTAAGCCTGCGGGATAAATATTATCTCCTAAAAAAATAGCTATACTATTTTCATCGGCTTTGTCCAACTCTTTTTTGAACAATTTCAATACAGTATTCATTTCATTCTCAGAAGATAAACCCGCATCACCAATAAGGTATACCGTATGTGAAATCTCTTTTTGGGTTGGTGTTTCATTCTTTGAAAAAGTTTTGGCAAATTTGATTTTTTGCGTAGCACAACTTGTAAGCAATAATAGACAGGATACAATTAATAAATACTTCTTCATATAAAAGTGCTAATTGCTATAATTTTGTAATTTGGTGCAAGTTCTAACACACGCTATATGTCGAATATAATTGAGAAAACTAAAGTTTTTACTTCAGATTTATTGAAGAATTCATTAGACCCTAAATATGTTTATCACAATCTTAAACATACCGAGCGTGTAGTTAAAAGTACTAAAGAATTGTTGAATGCGCATAGTCTTTCAGATGAAGAAAGTGAAATTCTTTTATTAACTGCTTGGCTGCATGATACTGGTTATACAAAAGGCACTCATGAACATGAAGAAACGAGTTGCACTATTGCCAATGACTTCTTGAAAAAACAGGGCTATTCAACTGAAAAAATTGAAAAAGTACTCAGTTGTATCCGGGCTACAAAAAGATATCATGTGCCTCAAAATCTAAATGAAAAAATAATCAGAGATGCTGATTCATCGCATTTTGGGCAAAAGAGTTATTGGGAAACTTCTGATTATTTAAGGGAAGAACTCTCTTTGCTTGGTATCGCAAAATACACGACAAAAGAGTGGTGTAATGCCAATTTAGATATGTTCAAAAAAGAACATCAATTCAATACCGATTATGCAAAAGAAAATTGGCAATCTAGGAAAGACAAGAATTTAAAAAAGTTAATTAAGGAAAAGAAAACTGAAAAACAGATTGCCAAAAAAGAAGCAATCAAAGCAAAATACAAAGGCGATAGCCCTGATCGTGGTATTCAAACTTTATTTAGAGTAACCTTAAAAAATCATTTAACCCTCAGTGATATTGCAGATACTAAAGCCAATATTCTACTGTCAGTGAATGCGATTATAATTTCACTGGTGCTCTCTAATTTGATTACCAAACTTGATAACCCCTCAAATACCTATTTGATATACCCCACTGTGATTTTTGTTTTTTTCAGTATCGTATCAATGATACTAGCAGTTTTGGCTACGCGACCTAATATTACCAGCGGACAATTCACCACTGAAGATGTTAAAAACAAAAAAGTAAATCTTTTGTTTTTTGGCAACTTTCATCAAATGAGGCTAGATGAATACCAATGGGCGATTCAGCAATTGGTCAAAGACAAAGACTATATTTATTCATCATTGACTAAAGACCTGTATTATTTGGGGATAGTACTCAGTAGAAAGTATAAAATACTACGATGGACCTACACCATTTTTATGATCGGAATTGTGATTTCAGTATTGTCTTTTGCCATTGCTTTTCGGTTTTTTGGACCAGATAGAGCGGCAGAATTAGCCTTTTTTAGTCATTAAGCTCCTCCATTAAATCTTGATAGGTATAGGTCTTTTCAACGTCAGTGCCTTTCTTGTATAGAATTTCAGCCCGTATTGCTTTTAGCCCAGCAACACCTTGAAGACCTTCTAATTCAACAATTTCTACTTTGCCAGTGAAATACCCTTTTGATTTTAAAAATTTGATGTAACGCAAGTATTCTAATTCATCCTTTTTTTGAGAATATACCACCACCATTTTACCTGTTTGGGTCAGGCGTTCATTGGTGCCTTTTACAAAAGATTTATCAATGCGTTTTTTTATAATCTCATAGCGCGCATTATAGGTGCCGTCAACATCAAATCGTTTTTCATCCATTCGAAAACGAATCGCTAATGAGGTATTATAAACTAAAATCAAAGAAGCAACATCTAAAGGCACTGGCAACTCAGGTTTAAGACTATAGTGCTTGTTTTCCATTTCACACATAACCTGTAACTGCCATAAACGAAGATTCTTTACATAAAGTGAGTCAAAGTTTCCATTGCCTGCAATTGAATCGCCAATGTACATGTTATGCTCTATACCATCTGTTTTATAACGCTCAAAGTAATGCGGAAACATGCGTTGCGCCTCTTCTTGTTTTTTGTCAATTAAAAAAGCTAACTTCTTATTAATGGTCATCACACTGCTATCATAGTTTTTACGATGATCATAGTATGAATTGGTGTTAGAATCAATTTGCGCTTCATACCTAGTAACTGATTTATGAAGTTCTTCATCTTTTATTTTCAAATGTTCAAAAACAGGGTTTACCTCTTTTTTAATAAAGTTAAAAATGTCTTGCTCGCTATTGGTATGTAGGGTATCTTTTAATTCTTCAATATGATTATTTACTCTGAAAATAAGCTCTTCATAAACAGGCAACTTCGTTTTTTGCCATGCTTCAGTCAAAACGCGGTTTACATCTGACAGTTGTATCATCAAATCACGTTGAATAGCCTTGTTTCTGGCCGCTGATGAATTTTTTATATCAATTTGACCATATAACGGATTTACATCTTCAAAGACAATTTCTTTGAAAGAAGTTTGCTCTCCTTTCACTCCGTCTCTAATAAATTTCTTAGCCTCTTCTCGAAATTTCCAATAGACTGAAGAGTGTACTGCTGTACATTCATTCTGAATAATAGCATCAATCAAATTTTCTTCTTCATTTCTTGATCGTAATACCACTGCAACAATAAATAGCATGATATCCTGAAGCTTTGCCGCTACCACGCTATTTAGTTCATTTCTGTTTTTTGATCCAATTTCAAGAACACCGAGTAAGGTTCCGCTATCGGCAATAGGTGCAAAAATTGCACTTTGAAAGCCTGCTTCTTTAAGGTTTTTATAGGGCGCTACTCCGCCTGTTAGGTCAAAATATTTATTCACATCAGTGATGGCAAAAAAATCATTTTCTTGCATTAAAGCCTTGTAAGAACCGGGACACAGGGCTTCATCGCAAGAAACTTGATTATTTCTTCCTAAAATCACACTTTCTGCACCTGCACCGGGTGCCTCTTGAAATTGATCTTGTTCTGTATCATAAGAGACAAAACCAATCTTAATATCTTTCATTCTGAAAAATGAACGAAAGGTTTCTTGCATATAGTCCATAAATGACTCCTCTGCATTTTCTTTTTTATGGGCTATTAGGCCTGATTTTATTTCAGAGATAGAATGTTCTGCTGTAACATCAAACATATTTGAAATGACAAAACCTTTAGCTATAAAACTACCTGGAGGAATCTTCTCTTTCCATAAGTCAATATTATCATGGCTTTCTAAAAGTTGATCAATATCTTCTTGCTTTAAGTCTTTTGCCTTTTCAGTAGGTTCAATTTCTAAAAATTCAGCATTGTATAAAATACGATAGTGGTGCATGACCCCATTCGAATCAGGAATATCATAAAAATAAGATCTAGAAAAATCAAGTTTAAAGCCATAGTAAAAATTCAGTATGACCACAGCAGACATAATATAATTTAACGCTTCTTCTTGATTTCGAATTTTGGGTTCAAAATCAACCCCTGCGTCATTTAAAATGTTCTCAAAGCGCTTTGAGGCTTTGAAAATAATATTGTCATAAGGCAAAGAGGCGACCTTGATTTCATTATTTCCTAAAACATCTGAAAAAGTATCTTCTAAAATAATATCGATGACCGCCTTATGTTTTTCAAGTAAACTGAAATCAGTAAACCCTTCTCTTAAAGCAGGATACGGTTTTTGCGCATCAAGCACACGTTTTGCTTTAGCTGCCAAAAACACATCATCACTTTGCGCCAAGTTATCATAATAGACTAAAAGCTTATTGAAACTAATTACCCGTTGAATAGGCATGTTTTGAAAATCAACTTCTTTCATAGATTATAATAGTGTGTATTAATCTTATAAAATTACAAAATGCAAGGTATAATTTTGTTAAAGGAAACCGTTGCTAAAGTGTTAAGGTTTGCCGTGTTTTTCGGATATTTACTTTAATTAAACATTGAATACAAAATTCAAAAACAGTTACAACCTTATATTTTGTCAAAATTATTTTGATTTTGTAACACTATTTGATGTTTGAACTTGAACAATATGTCAGCAAATAAAAGGTTATCACGAGCGTATAAAAATGCCAAAAAGGTAACCTTTGATGATAGTTCAAAATTTATTTTATTTAGTGATTGTCATAGAGGAGATAATAGTTTTGCTGATGACTTCGCCAAAAACAGAAACATTTATTTTCACGCTCTAAAACATTATAACAATGAAGGTTTTAGTTATTGTGAACTAGGCGATGGAGATGAATTATGGGAAAATCTAAATTTTAGTTCAATTTTTGAAGCTCATAAAAACGTATTCAAATTATTACGTCAATTTCATGTTGAAAACCGATTGCATATGATTTGGGGTAACCATGATATGGTTTATAAAGACCCTGAATATGTGAAAAAAAAATTATGGCGTTATTTTGAACCCATTGATGAATGTGAAAAAGAACTCTTTGAAGGCATTTCCTATCATGAAGCAGTTGTTCTTAAGCATTCCAACACCAATCAAGAAATCTTTTTGGCTCATGGCCATCAAGCAGATTGGTGGAATTACACTTTTTGGCGCTGGGGGCGATTTTTGGTTCGCGTTTTATGGAAACCGCTACAAGTTTGGGGAATCGCTGATCCTACAAGTCCGGCAAAAAACTATTTAGAACTTAAAAAGGTAGAACGACGCTTAAAAAAATGGATTCGCAATAATAATTCATTACTGACCGTAGTTGGTCATACACATCGCCCTCGTTTTCCTGAACCTGGCGAAGTACCTTTGTTTAATGATGGTAGTTGCGTGCATCCAAGAAGCATTACAGGTATCGAAATTGAAAAAGGAACTATTGCTTTAATAAAATGGAATATTGCCACTACTGATGACGGGGCTTTAAAAGTACAACGTGTATTATTAGAAGGGCCGCAAAAATTAGTTGACTATCAAAAAGCACAAAACTAGACACATTATACTTTATAAAATTAAACACTATGCTTAAAAAATTCTCATTATTTGTTTTCGTTTCTCTATTTCTTGTTTCTTGTTGGAAAGATAAAAGTCCGGAAGATTTGATTAGACTAAAATCAAAGTTCAAATCGTCAGTGTCATCCTTTGAAAAAAAGAAAGAAACTGCTAATAAAAATGTTAATCAAGGTCTTGAAACTTTAAATGCTTTAAAAAGGGCATTAGAGGACACAAAAAACGAAGACAAAGAATTTGCAAAAGTTTATGGTGATTGGGAAAAAGTTGACAAGCGTGTAAAAAATCTCAACAAAGAATATGAAGATTTGAAAAACCATGCTGCTAATCTTTTCAAAGCTATGGATACCCAAACCAATAGTCTTAGTGATGAAAAAAGCAAAAAAACACTACTCAGTGCTATTGAAAAAGCACGTACAAAATACAATGGCACCTTAGAAAATACTTCAAAAGCCATTGATAAATTAAGACTATTGCATGGCGATGCGGTTGAAGTAGTCAAGGCTCTTGAAGTTGCTGCTGCACTCAATTCATTCGATAACATTAATGACCAAATGAAAAGTATTGAAGGGCGTGTTGACGGTATCATGGCAGAACTAAATCTTGCGGTTACTGAAAGTAAAAAATTGTATGAAAAGAAAATTATCGAGCTGGGTGCTGAGTAAATTTTAATTCAAACCTTAACTCCTTTATTTACAGTATTTTTTGTCGTTACTATTTGCGAAACGTAAAGCGTAAATCGCCTTTTCATACGTATATAATTTAGGGCCCTATGAAAATATATTGAAAATGAAAAGAAGGTTGATTTATGATGTTGGTTTACATTTAGGCGAAGACACTGCTTATTACTTGAAAAAGGGATTCGATGTTGTTGCTTTTGAAGCAGATCCAGAATTAATTTCTAGATGTAAAAAGAGGTTTTCGAAAGTAATTAGCACAGGTCAATTAACTATTGTTGAAGGTGCCATTGTAGATAAAGAACAGCTCAAAGAACAGGCCGTTTCTTTTTATCAAAATAAAGATTTAAGTGTTTTAAATACTGTGGTTCAAGACCAATCTATAAAATTTAAAGAACTTGGCTCAAATACCGAAATTATTGAAGTACCTACCATAAATTTTTCTGAGTGTCTCAAAAAATACGGTATTCCATATTATTTGAAAATTGATATTGAAGGGATGGACATTGTCTGCCTAAAAGCCCTACTCGATTTTGAAAAAAGACCGGCATACCTTTCAATGGAATCAGAAAAAATAGATTTCAAAAAGTTAACTGAAGAATTTGAACTTTTAGAAAAACTAGGCTACAACTCCTATCAAATTATCAATCAAGCTGACGTAAGTTCTTTACATGAACCTGAAAATACTAAAGAAGGTCAATTTGTAGGTTATGAATTTAAAATGGGTGCATCAGGTCTCTTTGGTTCTGACTTTCGAACTAATTGGGTGTCAAAACAACAAGCTTTAAGAACTTATAAGAAAATCTTTTATTCATATCAGCTGTGGGGTGATGAAAGTAAGGTAAAGAACTATATTGTTACTGAGTATCTCAGAAAAATATTTTCGGTGTTTTCGGGTAGGCCTATGCATACATTACCTGGTTGGTTTGACACGCATGCCAAGCATACTTCTTTGAACTAAATTTGCCCGCAGTTCACATAAAATTTATACATTGAGTGAAATTATCTTTTATTATGATTTCACGTATCGTTCAATTACTCATTTTTATGGGCAGTATTGTTGTTTTTGCCCAAAAACCCTTGGTCAATCAAGACCGACTTGAAAAACGCATTTTTGAACTTGCCAAATTTGGTTTACAAGAAAACGGTGAGACGGAGCGCGTTGCTTTTAGTAATGCTGATATTGAAGCGCAAAAATGGGTCATACAAACCTTAAAAAACCTTGGTCTTGAAGTACATGTTGATTTTGCCGGAAATGTTATCGGTAGAAGAAAAGGAAAAGACACTTCTTTAAAACCTATTTCATTTGGTTCACATATTGACCGCGTGCCTAAAGGTGGAAATTATGATGGCTGCGTTGGTTCTATGGCCTCAATTGAAGTTTTAGAAATATTGAATGAAAACAAGATTACTACAAATCACCCATTAGAAATTATCATTTTCTCTAATGAAGAAGGTGGTGTCATGGGTAGTCGTGCCTTGGCAGGTCACCTAGGTCAAAGTGCTATGGGAGTTAGAAATTCAACAGGTTATTCTATGGGCGAAGGTATTATGCGACTCGGTGGCGATACCACTCGAATAAAAGAGGTCGCCCGTAGCAAAGATGAAATCGCTGCCTTTCTAGAATTACATATTGAACAAGGGGGTACTCTTGAAAAAGAAAATATTGATATCGGCATTGTTGAGGGTATAGTAGGTCTCAAATGGTGGCAGGTAGAATTTTCTGGTTTTGCCAACCATGCTGGCACCACGCCTATGAATGCACGACAAGATGCCTTATTAGCTGCTGCTAAGTTTATTGTAGCCGTGAATGAAATCACCAATAGTTTTGAAGGAGCTCAGGTTGGAACTGTCGGAAAAATAAGTGCAGAACCTGGGGCTCCAAATGTGATTCCTGGCCGCGTTATAACCAGTTTAGAAATTCGTGATTTGTCATTAGAGGTAATGGAAAAAGTATATCAAGCTATTCAATTAAAGGGTAAAGAAATTGCAAAGGCATCTAATGTGCAAATTGAATTTAGACCCTTAGATACAACAGCAGATCCGGCAATAATGACTTCATCTATTCAAGATGCTATTAAAAAATCTGCAGAGAAATTAGGCTTATCAACCAAAAGAATGCCCAGCGGAGCTGGTCATGATGCGCAAGACATGGCATTGATTGCTCCTTCAGGAATGATATTCGTGCCTAGTAAAGGTGGTATTAGTCATTCGCCTAAAGAATTTACTTCAGCAGAAGATATGGCCAATGGTGCCAATGTACTTTTAAATACCATTTTAGCCTTAGACAAAAAACTATTAGGGGATGAATGAAAAAGAACCCATAGTTGTTAAGCAATTATTTGATACCCCTATTGAAAAAGTATGGAATGCACTAACAGCTGTTGAACAAATGCAACAATGGTATTTTCCAAATATTACAGAGTTTAAAGCTGAAGTAGGTTTCAAAACCCAGTTTTTGATTCAAAATGAAGGTCGAAATTTTACTCATATCTGGACCGTCAAAGAAGTGATTCCGCAACAATTAATTGGCTATTCATGGCATTTTGAAGAATATGAAGGCGAAGGTTATTCTACCTTTAATTTGACCAAAAAAGATACTAAAACCCAACTGACCTTAACCAATACGGTTTTGAAGGCTTTCCCTGCTGATATTCCAGAATTTAAACGAGAAAGTGGTGTTGCAGGTTGGCACTATTTAATCAATCAAAGCCTGGTCAAATTTCTAGCACAATAGAAATTTACCTTTATTATTACTATCTTAATTGCACTAAGAACCAAGCTTATGAAAATAATAAAAATAGCACTCATAGCACTGCTTTTGTATCCTTTTAATAGTGATGCACAGCGAAGAAAAAAGAAAAATACAAACCCAGCGACCGTACAAGATTCCATGTTTCACGGACTCAAATGGAGAAATATAGGTCCGTTTCGTGGAGGTCGAAGTGTGGCTTCATCAGGTGTTGTTGGCCAACCCATGACCTATTACAATGGCACTGTTGGTGGTGGTATTTGGAAAACTACTGATGATGGTTTAAGTTGGAAAAATATTTCTGACGGATTTTTCAAAACAGGCACTGTAGGATCAGTTGCGGTATCTGAAAGCAATCCGAATATTGTAATTGTCGGAATGGGTGAGCACGCTGCTCGTGGTGTGATGACCTCAATGGGTGATGGGGTGTATAAATCTACTGATGCGGGTAAAACATGGAAACATATTGGGTTAGATAAAACACGTCATATTTCTGATGTGATTATCCACCCTACCAATCCTGATATCATTTTTGTGGCAGCTCAAGGGGCCCAATATGGGGCAACTTCTGAACGGGGTATTTATCGTTCTACGGATGGAGGCTTGACTTGGGAAAGAACACTTTTTGTAAATAATTCAACTGGAGCTTCTGATTTATCTATGGATATGAAAAATCCTTCGATTTTATATGCCGCCATGTGGCAGCATAGACGGTACCCTTGGATTATGGAATCAGGCGGGAAAGATTCAGGGGTTTACAAATCTACAGACGGAGGTAGCACTTGGAAAAAAATGAAGGAAGGTTTACCCAAAGAATTTGGTAAAGCTGGTATTTCAGTATCACGAGCAAATAATGAAATTGTGTATGCGGTAATAGAAGCAGAAGGAACAAAAGGCGGGGTGTACAAATCAACAAATGCCGGTAAAAAATGGACACAAGTAAATAAAGATCGTATCAACATAGCACGTTCTTGGTACTACATGGAAATCTTTGCAGACACTCAAAATGAGAATGTGGTTTATGTGTTAAACGCTCCTGTTACAAAATCAATTGATGGAGGTAAAAGCTTCAAACCTCTACCTACACCTCATGGTGATAATCATCATTTATGGATTGATCCATACAACAATCAGAGAATGATTAATTCAAATGATGGTGGTTCAAATGTGTCAAACAACGGGGGTAAAACGTGGAGCACTCAAACCAATCAAAATACCGCACAATTTTATCGTGTGATTACTGATAATTTAGTGCCCTATAATGTATATGGTGGTCAGCAAGATAACTCTACTGTAGCCATTGCGAGCCGTACCAATGATGCCGGTATTGATTGGAAAGATTGGTACCGCGTGGCTGGTGGAGAAAGTGCATTTATTGCCTTTGACCCAGATAATCCTGAGAACATATATGGCGGTACTTACCAAGGCAATTTAGACAAATGGAATGCCAAATCACGTGAATCAAAATCGATTAAAGAATATCCTGAATTAGGGTTAAGTATCGCGCCAAAAGATGCCAAATATCGCTATAACTGGAACGCTCCGGTAATTACCTCTCCACATGACCGAAACACAATTTACCACGCTGGTAATGTTGTTTTTAAATCTACAGATGAAGGGCAAAGTTGGGAAGTTGTAAGTCCTGATTTGACTAAAAACGAAAAAGAAAAACATGGCCCAGGTGGCGGGCCCTATACCAATGAAGCTGCAGGTGGCGAAAATTTTAATACGATTACCTATATGGTTGAATCTCAACATGAAGAAGGCGTACTTTGGACGGGTAGTGATGACGGACTTGTACATATTACTCGCGATGGAGGTCAGAATTGGGCGAATGTGACGCCACCTAATGTACCAGACGGAATTGTAAATAGCATTGATATTTCTGAGCATGACCCCGCAACTGCTTATGTGGTAGTGATGCGCTATAAGTCTATGGATTTAAGGTCTCATATTTTCAAAACAAACAATTATGGACAAACTTGGACTAAAATTGTGAACGGAATTACCGGTGAGCATACCTTTACCCGAGTGGTACGCGCAGATAAGAAACAAAAAGGATTGCTGTATGCCGGTACTGAAACGGGCTTATTCATTTCATGGAATGATGGCGAAAATTGGCACCCCTTTCAATTAAATCTTCCTGTGGTACCCATTAATGATTTGACCATTCAAGACAATGATTTAGTAGCCGCAACCGCAGGGCGCTCTTTTTGGATATTAGATGACCTCGGGGCTATTCAAAACATTAATTCTTCAAAAGAGACAATAAATATTTTCACTCCAAAAGATACCTATTTAATTTTTGGAGGCAGCAGTGATCGACCAAGACCAGGTCTAGGTTCGAACCCAAAAAGCGGAGTTACCTTTGATTATTACTTGGCAAAAGATGCAGATAGTTTAGACTTGAAACTAGAAGTACTACATCGAAATAAACTGATAAGAACTTACACCAACAAAAAACCAAAAGGATTTAAATCTTGGCCCGGCGGACCTTCAAAACCGCAAATACTTCCGTCAAAAAAAGGATATAATCGTTTTACATGGAATTTTCGAAGAGAAAGCCTTCCTTCAATTGACAAGGTCTTTGTCTTTGGAGGAGATGCAGGATCAAATGTAGGCCCTGGAAAGTATACGCTCAGACTTTCTTTAGATGAAAAATCTGTAGAAACCCAAGCCATAGTTTTGGCAAATCCTAATGTGAAGGTCAATCAAGATGATTTTGATGAGCAACAAGAACTTTTAGAAGAAATAGAAAACGCGCTAAGAACTATTCATGAATCAGTTAATGAAATGCGTTCAGCAAAATCACAGCTAAATAACTATGCCGATTTATTGAAGGATAATGAAAAAGCAAAAGAATTGGTAGAAAAAGGCGAAGCATTAATGAAACGTATTGTTTCATGGGAAGAAAATTTAATTCAGGCCAAGCAAAAGACCTTTCAAGACGTCATCAATTATAACAATAAACTCAATGCGCAAATGATTCATTTGAAAGGATATATTGATGCTGCTGAGCCCAAATTAACAGCTGGTGCTAAAGCAAGATGGACAGATTTACAAACTGACTGGCAAGTTTATGAAAATGAACGAAAAGCAATTGTAGATCAAGAAATGAAGGCCTATAACGCTATGTATAAAGCGTTAGGTCTACCGGCTATTATTCTAAAAAATTGACATCCGTTTACAAACGGATATTTTGTACCTTGGCAAGTAGTTATACATACTAATTATGAGAGTATTTTATCTATTAATTCTATTTGTAGCTTTTTCAGCTAGTGCCCAAAACACATTATCGCTAGCTGATGGTCAAACATCGCCCTCTGTCTCACTTAATCAAATAAAATGGATGGAAGGACACTGGAAAGGTGAAGCCTTCGGTGGAATTACAGAGGAAATCTGGAGTCCACCGCTGGGCAATTCAATGATGTTTTCTTTCAAATTAGTTGCCGATAACAAAGTGGTTTTTTATGAATTAGGACATATTAGACAAGTTGAAAAAACCCTAGTTTTTGAACTAAAACACTTTGGCGAAGATTTGAAAGGCTGGGAAGAAAAAGATGAAGTTCAAACGTTCAAATTAATTAAAGTAGATGAGAATCGTTTCTATTTTGAAGGTTTTACTTTTGAAAAAGTAAGTGATTCTGAAATCAATATTTATGGTTTAATTCATCAGGGAGATACCGCAGAAGAGGTCAAATTCAATTACCAAAAACAATGAGCGACAAGAAAAAATGCTTAGAATGTGGTTCGGTATTAATGGGTCGCATTGATAAAAAATTCTGTTCAGATGGTTGCCGAAATGGGTATCATAATAAAACCAAACCTGAAAGCAAAAACCTTATTAGAAACATTAATAACCGTTTGCGTAAAAACTATCGTATTCTAGATAGTTTCACTTTAAAAGATGGTAAAACGCGAACAACAAAAACACGCTTACTCGATAAAAATTTCGATTTCAATTATATAACCAACCTATACACTACAAAAAAAGGTTCCACCTATTATTTTGTGTATGATTTAGGCTATTTACCCCTCGATAATGATTATTATATGATTGTCAAGCGTGAATAAACTAGGAAATAGACTATTTCCAATTCGCTCCTGAAAGTTTTAAAGCGGCAGTAACAATATCCTTCCTACTGATTTGACCTATCAATAAACCATCTTTCATAACTGGCAAACGTCTTCTATTGCTTTTATGAAAAACACCTGCTGCATCAAAAATACTCATGGTATGAGGAATAGTATCAACATTTTTAGTCATGAAACGTTCTACGCTCTTATCTAAAATAGGTTGATTGAAATAACGGCTTTCAGAAATTTGCTTCATACAATCTGCTTCAGAAATAATACCTACCAAAAAATCATTTTTATCTAAAACAGGGCCACCCGAAATATTATATTTCGCAAAAGTTTCCATGACTTCTAAAATCGACTGGTTTTGATTAAAAGTCACTAATTTCTTTGTCATATAATCAGTAACCATGACGGGGGCATTATATTCTTTCTTCGCTGTTGACTTGACTCTAGGTCCTTGAAAACTCTTGATTCCCATATCATTATGATTTAAATCTGTCTAAAAAACAGAATAGGTTAAGTATTAAATATAGCAAAAATTAAAATGCCATATAAACTTATTCGACATATGGGTATTAATTTTTGTAAGATTTTTCTTTCGTTTTTGACTCCTTTTTAGCTATTTGAGCAACGCTAAACCCAGTATTTTTAATTGATTACGTGTATTATTTCCTATTTTTAGCATAGAACTACGGCAATTATGACAAGAACCTCATCAATTACTACCCTCCTTTTAATTGCTTTGGCTATTTATTGGAGTTTTCGTGCCTTAATGCCCACTTACAAACCTGATGACACTGCTACAAAAACATCATTTTCAACAGATAGAGCACTAAAACATGTAAAAAATATGTCACAAAAACCACATGCAGTTGGTTTTAAAGGGCATTCAGAAGTACGTGAATTTATTATTACTGAACTTGAAAAATTAGGTTTAGAAACTACTATACAAGAAGGATATACCGCAGGCGATTGGGGAAATTTAAGTAAGGTTGTTAATATTTTAGCTAGAATCAAAGGTAGTGAACCTGGTAAAGCACTACTGCTCTTATCACATTATGACAGTAGTACCCACTCTTCTTTTGGCGCTAGTGATGCTGCTAGTGGCGTTGCCACAATTCTAGAAGGAATTCGTGCTTTTTTGGCTAGCGATTCACGCCCAAAAAATGATATAATCATTCTCATATCTGATGCCGAAGAACTTGGCTTAAATGGCGCTGATTTGTTTGTGAATAATCATCCGTGGAAAAAAGATGTAGGCTTAGTACTTAATTTTGAAGCCAGAGGTAGTGGTGGACCAAGCTATATGCTCATTGAAACTAATCGAGGCAATGAAACCCTTATCAAAGAATTTACCAAAGCAAATCCGAAGTATCCAGTTGCTAATTCTTTAACCTATAGCATTTACAAAAGACTCCCTAATGATACTGACTTAACTGTTTTTAGAGAAGATGGTGATATTGAAGGTTTTAATTTTGCCTTTATTGATGACCACTTTGACTATCATACAGCGAATGATATCTATGAGCGATTAGATAAAAAAACCATGGCGCATCAGGGCAGTTATCTCATGCCCTTATTGCAACATTTTAGTCAAGCAGATTTGACAAATTTGAAAAGTCTAAATGATTCAATCTATTTCAATATACCTTTCTTTAAATTAGTTTCTTACCCCAATGAATGGGTTTGGCCCATGTATGGTCTTGCTGTATTATTTTTTATTGTATTACTATTTTATGGTTTTAAAAGAAAAACTTTGCATATACAGCAAATTACCCAAGCTTTTATTCCTATGCTCATTGCTATACTTGTCAATGGAATCATGGGGTATTACAGTTGGTCATTTTTAAAATGGATGTACCCTGAGTACCAAG
Source organism: uncultured Maribacter sp. (assembly GCA_964554895.1). Taxonomy (GTDB): domain Bacteria; phylum Bacteroidota; class Bacteroidia; order Flavobacteriales; family Flavobacteriaceae; genus Maribacter_C. The sequence goes on from CAZKQM010000013.1 coordinate 28,080, forward strand.
ACATCCTTCATAAATTTACCTACAATGGGCACACCTATATTTTCGCTTTTGTGTTTTTTACATTAGGCGTCTGTTTTTGGGTGTATAAGAAATTCAGCAAGATTAGACCTGTTAATCTGATAGTGGCGCCTCTCATACTTTGGTTGCTTATTTGCGGACTTATAAATCACTATTTAATTGGAGCGAGCTTTTTTATTATACCTGTTTTCGCTTTGCTCGCTTCTTTTATGGTACTCATCAATCAGAAATGGCCAAATGTATTTTTGATGACCTTTTTGGCCCTACCAGCCCTATTTATTTTCGCTCCTTTTGTGAAGATGTTTCCTGTTGGCCTTGGGTTAGAAAAATTATACGCCACCACCCTCTTTACAACACTCATCTTTTTCTTGCTCCTACCTGTTGTCGGCTATTATAGAAAAAAAAGAAGAGTAGCTGTATTTAGTCTTTTACTTTTCTTCGGATGTATGATTTTAGCTCATACAAACTCAGGGTTCAATAAAGAAAATCCAAAACCTTCAAGCCTTTTGTACATTCTTAATTCAGATACCAACACGGCGAAATGGGCCACCTATGAAAATCAGCTCTCTAAATGGACGCAACAGTATTTAAACACCGATAAAAAAAGAGCAGAACTTTCATCAAACAAAACCATTAGCAGTAAATATAGTTCAGGGTTTACCTATGTTGCCAAAGCACCTTTAAAAGAAATACCGGCAATGCAGCTTTTAACATCTACAGACACTATTATTGAAAATAGTCGGTTTATAAATCTTGCTATAACCCCAAATCGACCCATCAACCGATTAGAAATTTTTACGGCCACTGAACTAGAAGCAGCAACAGTAAATGACATTGCTTTATCTACACATTTTCTTGAACATAGGAGGCATGGAAAACTAATTACGCACTACGTTAGTGATAATGATTCAACGGTCTTACAATTGCAATTTTCAAAAGACGCTACCCTTGAACTAACAATTTATGAGGCATCAAATGATTTATTGACTAATAAAAACTTTTCGATACCCAATCGGCCTGATGATAACATTCCGATGCCCTTTATTTTAAATGATGCCATTTTAGTCACAAAAACCGTACGTTTTGAATAAATCTATTGTGGTTATGGGTTGCGGTTGGCTAGGATTGCCTGTTGCTGAAAAATTAATTCAAGAAGGTTATTTGGTTAAAGGAAGCACTACCTCAAAAGAAAAAATTAAAATCTTAAGAGAAAAAAAGATAGATCCGTTTTTAATTCACCTTTCTGAAAAAGAAATTAAAGGCAATTGTGCTGCCCTTTTTAAAGATGCCCATACTATTATTATTAATATTCCTCCAAAATTAAGAAGCGGTAACAAAGAAAACTACGTTCAAAAGATGCAATTACTGCATCAAGAACTTTTGAAATCATTTATCACTAAAATACTCTTTGTAAGTAGCACTTCTGTTTATGGAGATCTAAACGGTGAGGTTTTTGAAACTACAAAACCACAACCTTCTACTGAATCAGGCAGGCAACTTTTGGCTGCTGAAACATTATTTACGCAAAGCACACATTTTGATACTACCATTCTTCGTTTCGGTGGTTTGATTGGAGCTAAAAGACATCCCATTAAAATGTTAGCGGGTAGAAAAGACTTGAAAAATGGTAATTATCCTATAAATCTGATCCATTTAAATGATTGCGTAGGTATTATTCATCAAATACTATTAAATAATTGGTGGAATGAAATCATCAACGGAGTACATCCTGAGCATCCTTCAAAAAAAGAGTATTATACATCTAAGGCATTAAAAATGAACTTATTAGCTCCTATATATTTGGAGAATGAAGTTGTAAAAGGCAAGAAAATCATCCCTTTTTTCCTTAAAAATGTTAAAAAATACAAGTTTAACACAACACTATAGTACACCTTCACAACTACTATTTGAAATTACACAACAAACTACATCTATTGATGTTAAGTTGGTTCCTTTTCTACGTACATAATGGTAACTTTAAGTATATGATATAAACATGTCGCTATGAAAAATTCAATGTTAAGAGGACGTATCCTTACCGAAATGAAAAATTTAATCAATCAAAGTTGTATTGATAAGAAATTCGAAGAAAAATTTGAACCTTTACATATCGCTATTGTGAAAAAGCACTTTAATGCTGCTGAGGCACAATTCGATTATCACAGAAGAAGGGTAGAAATGGAAATTGTAATGAATGACGAGGCTTATGATGCAAAAACAATAAACTTTTCATTACCCACCTTACATGCTAATTTTTGGTTTAGAAATTTATGCGATTTTTTACACTCATGCATAGATTCTGATCCAAAAAGTTTAGGCTTTTATGTAAATCTTTTAAAATCATATCAAAAGAAAGATATGCGAGTTTTATCTGTTTAAAATCAGTTTGAAATTCTATTTCAAAAAGATGCCTTTCGGCATCTTTTTTATTTTCATGAAAAAATTGCAAAATCAATCGTCATTTTTAAGGTTTTCATTAACAAATAAGTTCAATTAATTTTAATAGTTTAGCGCACCAAAAAATTTGAACTAATGAAAAATATAGTCGTAACAATTGCATTATTGGCGAGCTTTGCTCTTAGCGGACAAACTAAAAGTGAAATACAAAAGCACTATGAAGCTTATTATAAAGAAATGCAGGCTCAGGGCGATGTGAATGGCATTATCAATGCATTGACCCATTTGAATGTAATTTTGCCCTCACAACAACGTAAAGATACCTTAGCCTACGTGTATGCAAATAATGGGCAGTATACTCAGGCTTTAAACACTATTGGCATTGAAAAAAACAGCTCAGACTCTGACCTTGCTGTTCAAATAAAGGCTATTTCATTGAAAGCGCTTAATCAACCAAAAAGAGCTTTAGAACATTTTGAGGTCCTTTTTGAAAGGCAACCAAATGCATTTTTGGCCTATGAACTTGCTGATATTAAAATTCAGGCAGGAGACAATGATGGTGCCATGAAAAATATTGAATACGGTTTTGCCAATGTAACTGATGACATGAAATATGCCTTTTACGAAAGACAACAACCCTATGAAGTGCCACTTAAGGCAGCCTTTTTACATATTAAAGGTTTGATGAAATACCGAATGGATAAAAACGATATTGATGGTGCTGTAACTTTAATGGACCAAGCTCTAGAAATTGCACCTAACTTTAATTTGGCTAGTCTTAGCAAGCAAGCATTAACTTCAAGAAAAGATGCCCCTGAAAAAGAAGTGAAAAACTAATTTTCGTCAAGTAGCGTTTTAATGTCAAAAGTATTACCCGAAATGATGTTTACTTGATTGAGTAAGGCGTTATATGCATTCAACAATTCTATAACTGGCTCTTCAGGATTTAAACTGTAGGTCAAATTTCCTTTTGTTTTAAGTATAAAAGTATGCACAACTTTTAACCTGCTTTTTATTTGAGATTTATTGTATTCGGCCGGAAATTTAGACTCTTTTAAAAGTTTATGTTTTTCAACTAAATCTTCAATAATTAGATTTAAATCTTCTTTGTTTTCGATAGTGTAGAGATTATTTATGGCTTCATCAAATGCATTAAAAGCTGTCCATTTATCAAGAATTTCTTTAGATTTTGAATTATTTTTTAATGTTTTAGGCCAATTATCAACCGAAACTAAATAATTTGCATCAGCCTCAACCGACTGATTATTCACTTGCTTACATGAAAAACACATCAAAATAATAAAACTTGTTAAAATTGTTTTCATCATCAAACGAATGTACAAATTTTAATAAACGGTATCTTTAACTTTAAAATCCTTTAACTTCAAATTAATGCAAAAGAATATTCTAATCATTGGCGCATGTGGTCAAATTGGTACGGAGTTAACCTATACCCTGCGTGCTCTTTATGGTAATGAAACCATAATTGCTAGCGATATTCGAGAAGGAAATTCAGAATTGATGCAATCAGGACCCTTTGAATTGCTTGATGCCACTGATTTCGATGCTGTTGAAGAAATAATCGCCTATCATGAAATTGATGAAGTTTATTTAATGGCTGCTATGTTGAGTGCTACAGCAGAGAAATTTCCGATGCGTGCATGGAATTTAAATATGAATTCTTTATTCAATGTTTTAAACCTCGCGAAAGAGAAAAAAATTAGTAAAATCTTTTGGCCTTCAAGTATTGCTGTTTTCGGACCTAAAACTCCGCAAGAACAAACACCACAAAATACCATTATGCAACCCACAACGGTATATGGTATAAGTAAACTTTCAGGTGAAGGCTGGTGCGAATATTATTTCAATAAGTATGGTGTTGATGTTAGAAGTGTGCGCTACCCCGGTTTAATTAGTTGGAAAACCCAACCCGGTGGTGGCACTACTGATTACGCCGTTGAAATTTTTCATAAAGCCATTTCTCTAGGTCAATATACCTGTTTTCTAAAATCTGATACTGAACTACCCATGATGTTTATGGATGATGCTATTAGAGCCACTTTAGAACTTATGGCTGCTGATTCTAAAAAGATAAAACAAAGATCTTCTTATAATTTATCAAGTATGACCGTTACGCCTGCCCAAATTGCCAAAGGAATACAAGCGAAAATTCCCGATTTTAAAATGCAGTACAAACCTGATTTTAGGCAAGAAATAGCAGATTCTTGGCCCTCAAGTATTGATGATTCTTCAGCTCAAAACGATTGGGGTTGGAAAGCAAAATTTGATTTGGCAAAAACTACCGAAATTATGCTTGAAAAAATTGCGTCATCCTAATCATATTTCATAAACCACAGCTGTTTAGTATCTTTAATCAAAATATCACGGTATGAATACAGTCAAAAAATTAATCTATTTTCAAAGTATAGCATTCTTACTTTTTGTCAATTTCAGTATCGCTCAAATTGCATCGGGAACGTATTTTTCAGATTTTGACAATCTACGTCATGAACTTAAAATAACTGACACCTACTTGATTCACACCATCTATGAAAAAGAGCCAGCTCGTTTCATCAAAACAGCAGGAGGCTTTTATACCGTTGAAGCATCTGAAATAGTAGTTACGCTTGAATTCAATTCTAATTTTGAAGGTGACGGACTTGAAAAATTAGTGATTCCGTTTGCTATTGAAGATGAAACTTTGGTTTTGGCATTACATCCAAAACTTAGCTTCAAACTAGCAAATACAAATACACAAGATTTAGAGGGTCAGTGGCTTTTTGGAACACGTGGCCCCGATAAGGGACAAGAAAGACGTGGCGAAACCAACACCCGTAAAACCCTTAAATATTTACAAGACGGACGTTTTCAATGGATTGCATATGATACCAATGGCATGAAATTCAAAGGAACTGGAGGCGGAAGTTTCACATCAATTGATGGTATTTATACTGAAAATATTGAATTCTTTTCTCGAGATAATAATCGTGTAGGCGCTAGCTTAGAATTTAATTATGAACTTAAAGGTGATGATTGGCATCATACAGGTAAGAACAGCAAAGGCGAACCTATGTATGAAATTTGGGTGAAAAGAAAAGGGCAATAAATCTGGGCTTTCAGACTATTTTAATCTACTACTTCGACAATCATTTCTACCTCAACAGCCATATTACCAGGTAAGGAACCCATACCTACGGCAGCACGGGCATGCTTGCCTTTTTCTCCAAATACAGCGACCATTAAATCTGAATAACCGTTCACAACTTTTGACTGGTCTTTGAAATCAGGAGTCGCATTGACCATACCCTTAACTTTAACTATTCGCTTTACTTTATTCAAATTCCCTAATTCTGCTTTCAGCACAGCAAGCTGATTGGTGCCCGCCACTCTTGCGGCTTCATAACCTTCTTCAATTGACAAATCTTGACCTAGTTTACCTACTATGTTTTTACCATCTGCTTTTTTAGGGCCTTTACCTGCCAAAAATAAAAGATTTCCGCTGCGAACAGCATGTACATAATTGGCTACTGGGGTTCCTGGCACTTTCAATTCAATACCCAATTCTTGAAGTTTTTTTTCAGGATTATAATTGGGGTCAACTACTTCAGAAGAAGTAGTTTGGCTCTGCGGAGATTTTGTTTTTTCAGTAGTGCCCAAACATCCTAGAAAAATGAATAAAAATACAATGGGTACTATATTTTTTACTGTCATAAGCTAAATTTATAAGTATTCAAAAGCTTAATGTATTGAATACATACTAAAATATAAAAATCTCTGCCATTTTTTATACTAACAGCAAAGACTAAGGCCATATTATTATGAAAAAAGCAATAAAGTGCTTAAACTTATAGGCACGAATACAAAAATTCATAACCAACTAATTTTTCTATACTATGGACAATGCAAATAATTCTTCTAATGTAAATGCAAACAGACTGTTTTATGGTAGCTGTTTTGCCTTAATTACCACTGCTTTTTCGTTTGCCATTGCGGCAGGTATTTTAGATCAGCTTAAAACTGAATTAGAATTATCAACACAAGAGGCAGGACTTATAACCTCAATGTGGTTTTTAGGTTTTCCAATTTCTATGATAATTGGGGGGTTAATTTATCATAAGGTAGGCGGTAAAATTATTATGCAATTCGCATTTTTCGCGCATGCAGTTGGTATCATTATGCTCATCTTTTCAGGTAATTATATTGGCTTACTAATTGCTAATTTACTCATAGGTTTGGGTAATGGCTGTACTGAAGCTGCTTGTAACCCTATGATAGCAGATGCATATGAAGGCAATAGGATGAGTACTATGTTAAACCGATTTCATATGTGGTTTCCAGGCGGAATTGCTGTGGGTAGTTTACTATCGGGTTTTATGACAGATATGGATATTATAGGCCCAAATCAAGCATGGTTATTACTGATACCCACTTTTATTTATGCCTATTTATTTTTTGGTCAATCATGGCCTAAAGCAAAGTATCAAGAGGCTGCCACGCTTACAGGAAATTTAAAAGCGATGTTGACCCCCCTATTCATATTTATCGCTATTTGTATGTCGCTAACTGCTATTTCAGAATTTGGTCCAAATCAATGGGTAGGATTAATTCTGACCAAAAGCGGTGCGCACCCAATGATTATCTTAGCACTAACAGCAGGTTTGATGGCCGTAGCACGTTATTTTGGTGGCGATATGGTTGCTAAATTTAACCAAACAGGTGTTTTATTAGGATCGGCAATATTAGCCACTCTTGGTATCTATTTGTTTAGTACACAAACGGGCGGAATGGCGTATATCGCAGCGATAATCTTTGCGTTGGGTATTGCCTATTTTTGGCCGAATATGATTGGATTAGTAGCAACCAAAGTACCAAAAAGTGGTGCCTTAGGTATGTCAATTATTGGGGCTGTAGGTATGTTTGCCAATACCATTTTTCAACCTATTATTGGGGGCTGGATTGATACTGATGTTGATGAAAAAGCCAATTCACTATTAGGAATTTCGGGCGAAACTTTCAATGAAGCAAAAAAGCTTTTTGAAATGGGCGATAACTCTGAAAAGGTAGCAACATTGCTAAATTCAAGTACTGATAGATTACAGTCTTCAATAGATAGCGTAATTCTTGAATCAGGACAACAAACATTGGAGACCATGACTCTTTTTCCGGGTATTTTAATTATTTTATTTGCCATTTTATATTTCTGGTTAAAAAACAAAAAAATAGAAGGAGCACCGGCCACAGCTGGCCATTAGTGCATCTTGGTGTTCTAAGTGAAAAAAGTTTGATTAATTAAAATCGTTAAAAATATTTATGAGAAATGCTATACAAATTATTGCTGTATTATTTCTTCTAGCTGTAGTTGGTTGCCAACCTAAAGGTACTCTTTTTGAAAACGCTGTTTGCATTCAAAATATTTCGACCATTGATCCTAATGACGGTTTAAAAGAAAATCAAACGCTGGTTTTACAGGATGGAAAAATAGTGAAGATAGCCGCAACCGCTGAACTAAAATTAGCTGCCGAAAACAAGATAATTGACGGAACCGGAAAATTTTTAATTCCGGGTTTATGGGATGCCCACGTGCATTTTGCCTTCATAGAAGAAATGGCGCCCAGTATGTTTGATTTGTTTTTAGCACATGGTATAACCAGTGTGCGCGATACAGGTGGAAAAGTTGATTTTGTAAAACTATGGAAAGACAAGGCCCTTGCTGACCCTTTAAATTCACCTCGTGTGATGATGGCCGGCCCTTTGTTAGATGGCGAACCTAATGTTTATGATGGTAGCGATGCCGCCCACCCCGAACTTTCTGTAGGTTTAAATTCGGTAAATGCTGTAACAGAGCAAATAGAAATGCTTCTGAGTAAAAAAGTGGATTTATTAAAAGCTTACGAAATGTTGACGCCGCAGCAATTTAAAAAGATTATGGAGCTCGGTCAACAAAACAATTTGAAAGTTACAGGTCATATTCCTTTAAGTATGGATGCGATTAGCGCCTCAAATTTAGGCATGAATAGTATTGAACACATGCGAAATTTAGAAATTTCATGCGCTTCAAACGCCTCAGCATTATGGGCAGAACGAAAAGAAATGCTCAAAAATAAAAATAATCTAACAGGCGGAGAATTACGTTCGTCAATTCATACTGCGCAACGTGAAATGGCTATTCATAATTATGATGCCGAGCGTGCTGCTGAAGTTCTCGCTGTTTTCAAAAAGAACGATACTTGGCAAATACCCACTCAAGCTTTAAATACCATTGGTACCCGAAAATATTATCAAAGAGCTGATTGGCAAGAAAGCTACAATCTTATTCCTAATGATATCAAAACCATTTGGCAAAACGCTACCCAGCAATTAATCGCAACCGAAACTCCAGCTTCAAAAATAGCATGGAACGACTGGAATTATATGATGGTCAAAAAAATTCATGATACAGGTATTCCAATCATGGCGGGCACTGATACACCCATAGCACTTTTAACTCCTGGTTTAAGTTTGCATGAAGAATTAGCAGTGTTGGTTGAAGATGTAGGCATGTCAACTGAAGAAGCTTTAAAGACGGCGACTATAAATCCGGCGAGATATTTTGATATGGAAGATTCCTTAGGATCTATAAAAGAAAACATGTGGGCTGATTTATTAATTTTAGATGCTAATCCTCTTGAAGACATTAATAACACTAAAAAAATAAATACCGTAATCAAACAAGGAAAGATTTTTGATGAAAATGCCCTCAATCAAATTAAAGAAAGATTAACGACAAACTAACCTAATAATATCTCTAAAATTTCAATGGCAGCAGTGCTAATTTTAGAACCAGGGCCATAAATACCTACAACCCCTTTTTCATACAAGAAATTATAATGGTTTTTGGGTATCACACCCCCAACAATTACCATAATATCGTCACGGCCATAGTTTTTCATTTCAGCAATTACTTCAGGTACTAAGGTTTTATGTCCGGCCGCTAAAGAAGAGATTCCTAGTATATGCACATCATTTTCAACCGCTTGCTTTGCTACCTCTTTTGGAGTTTGAAATAAAGGCCCTAAATCAACATCAAAGCCTAAATCAGCATAACCCGTGGCGACCACTTTAGCCCCACGATCATGACCATCTTGACCCATTTTCGCAATCATAATGCGGGGTCTTCGACCATCTTGTTTCGCAAATTCATCAGCCAATACTTTTGCTTTTTGAAAGTCGTCATCATTTTTTATTTCTTTTGAATACACGCCTGTAAATGATTTTATTTCTGCTTTGTGTCGCCCAAAGGCAACTTCTAAGGCATCACTGATTTCGCCTAAGGTTGCTCTGACTCGAGCGGCTTCTACGGCTAAAGCTAATAAATTATTTTTCTCTTGACCATCAGCTTTCGATTTTTGATTAGCAACCTTAATTAAGGCATCTAAAGCCTTTTGAACGGCAATTTCATCGCGAGATTCCTTTATAGAAGCTAATCGCTCTAATTGCTGCCGTCTTACTTCTTGATTATCTACCTCTAAAATTTGTAATTCATCTTCTTCTTTTAATTGAAACTTATTGACCCCAACAATTACATCTTGACCACTATCAATGCGCGCCTGCTTGCGAGCCGCCGCCTGCTCAATTCTCATTTTGGGTATACCTGCTTCAATGGCCTTGGTCATACCGCCAAGTGCTTCAATCTCTTCAATTAATTGCCATGCTTTTTCAGTCAGTTCTTTCGTTAAATATTCTAGATAATAACTACCGGCCCAAGGATCAACTGTCTTGGTAATTTTAGTTTCTTCTTGCAAAAATATTTGTGTTTCACGGGCAATTCGAGCTGAAAAATCAGTGGGTAATGCAATGGCTTCATCTAGGGCATTGGTATGCAAACTTTGCGTGCCACCGAATACAGCAGCCGTAGCTTCAATGGTGGTGCGGGCAACATTATTGAAAGGGTCTTGTTCAGTAAGGCTCCATCCGCTGGTTTGACAATGCGTCCGCAAGGCTAACGATTTTTGGTTCTTTGGATGAAACTGCTTGACCAATTTTGCCCAAAGCATTCGTGCCCCTCTCAATTTGGCAATTTCCATAAAGTGATTCATCCCTATCCCCCAAAAAAAAGAAATTCGAGGAGCGAAATCATCAATCTGTAATCCAGCTTTTAAACCTGTTCTAATATATTCTAGGCCATCAGCTAAGGTATATGCCAATTCAATATCAGCAGTTGCCCCAGCCTCATGCATGTGATAACCAGAAACACTAATACTATTAAATTTGGGCATGTATTTACTGGTATATTCAAAAATATCAGCCACTATTTTCATAGAATGTTTTGGCGGATAGATATAGGTATTACGCACCATAAACTCTTTCAAAATATCATTTTGAATGGTTCCGGAAAGTACTTTTTTATCGACACCTTGCTCCTCTGCAGCAACGATATAAAATGCCATAATAGGAAGTACAGCCCCATTCATGGTCATGGATACCGACATTTCTTCAAGCGGAATTTGATCAAATAAAATCTTCATATCCTCAACCGAATCAATCGCCACCCCTGCCTTACCAACATCGCCCACCACCCTTTCATGATCACTATCATACCCACGATGTGTTGGTAAATCAAAGGCCACTGAGAGTCCTTTTTGTCCCGCTTTTAAGTTTCGTAAATAGAACGCATTGCTCTCTTCAGCTGTTGAAAAACCGGCATACTGCCTAATCGTCCAAGGTCTACGAACATACATAGTTGAATACGGCCCTCGAAGGTAAGGTGGTATGCCTGCCACAAAATCAAGATGCTCAGCTTCTGCTATATCTTCTTTTGAAAAAATAGTTTTGATTTCGATTTTTTCGGCAGTTTCGAAGTTATTACTTCGATTACCCTCAGGGGGCGAATTATGATTTTGAAATTCAACCTTCAATTTCAATTGCTGCACATCTTTCCTACTCATCGGCTAATCTTTTTTGTTCGGTTTTTTCAGCCAAACGTTTTTCTAGAATAGGTTGAATAAGTGTTTTTCGAGTGTTAGTTTTCAGAAAAGGATATAGCTCTAAGGCATCTTTCATTTTATCCTTTTCATTTTGAAAAACATTGGTACCCACTAAAATCTCTTTCCCCACATCAAATAATGCTTGCTCTTTTTGAGCGCTTTCTTCTATTTTTCTTTGAATAGTATGTGCTTTCAATTGTTTTAAAAAACCTCCTGCTTTTTCAATTTCTTTAAAAAGCTGTAATGCCTTTTCAGCTAAATCTTGCGTTAGACTTTCAATATAATAAGAGCCATCAGCAGGGTTTTGGACCTTATCAAAATAACTTTCATTTTTTAACAACAAAAGTTGATTTAAGGCAATGCGATCGCCAAATTCATTATTCTTATGAAAAATAGCATCATAAGGGGCATTGATAAGCACGTTAGCACCTCCTGATACCGCAGCCATACTTTCTGTAGTGGTGCGCATCATATTGCTGTTATAGTTGTACAAGGTTTTATTTCTTTGGGTAGGAACGGCGATAATGTGGCAAACTTCAGAAACTCCATATAATTTAGCAAGATTCGCATATAAGAGGCGAAGTGCTCTTAATTTCGCGATTTCAAAAAAGTAATGCGTATCAACCGCAACCTTAAATGTAAGGGTACTAATGCCTTCATGGGCATGATTTAAATATTCATTGGCATGCGCTAATGCATACCCCAATTGCTGTATTCTGTTCGCTCCTGCATTTTGATATAAAGCTACATCTACAGAAAGACTGTTTTGCATTTCAAAACCGAGTATCGTGTCTAATTCTTTATGATCTTTTTCTAAATTGAAAAACCAATTTCCGGTACGTGCTAAATTACCGATGAGATCAATATTCAAATATAGGTTTCTGTGGGTAGCACCAACAAGCTTTCGAATTTGACGAATGTAATTAGCCGATAAAAACTGTAATTCTAAATAGACTTCTGTATTTGATGCATCAATTCCTTCAAAAAGTGGCGTTACCTCAACCGTATCTGAAGGAATAATAAAATAAAGAGATTCAGCACCCTTTGCTAAAAAGTTTTTAGCCTTTTTATTTGCGTTTTGAGCATTTGCAACGAAAATGGATTGCCCTATGCTAAAAGTAGCTTCAGAATGTAATGCTTTAGATTCATGAACGTGATCATCAGCATGGTAAAAAGGTTTTATTTTAATGCCTTCGCGAGATTCCCAAACCAAACTTTGATTATAATCAGCCCCTTTTAAATCAAATTGTATTTTTTGTTTCCATGCCTTGGCTGAAACAGCATCAAATTCTTTAAATAGTTTTTTACTATTCATGGTTAAAAGAAAAGACTAAATTTAAATTGGTTCACTCAAAGTTAAGCATACTTCAACTTAGAAATACAAGATTTTCTTTTCACGGTAGAAAACTATACAAAGTTGCAAAATTGCAACTCTTTCAAGAAAACCTTCAGAAATAAAAAAAGCGTTCAAAAATTGAACAGTTTTTCTATTAAGCTACCCCTCTTGGGCCTAGCATGACTAGGATCGGCACAGGCTTCTCGCCACAAAAGGGTAAAATGAAAAAAGAGCCACACTTTCGTGCAGCTCTTTCTCTTTTTGCTCCCCCTCTTGGGCTCGAACCAAGGACCCTCTGATTAACAGTCAGATGCTCTAACCAACTGAGCTAAGGAGGAAAATAAATCGCTTTAATTACTCAAAGCGGGTGCAAATATAATTGTTTCTTTTGTGTGACCCAAAAAAACTAAAGTCGTTTTTAACTTACTCGATAAATCTCTTTACTATATTCCATATGTCATTTCCAAAAATGACAGCCATTAATCCCATAAGAAACACAAAACCAATAATTTGACCTGTCTCTAATACTTTTTGACTTGGCGGTCTACCTGAAATCATTTCATATAATAAAAACATTACATGACCCCCATCAAGTGCAGGAATGGGTAAAATATTAACAAAAGCAAGCCATACTGAAAACATGGCTAAAAAGTTCCAAAAGAATGCCCAATTCCATTTTTGAGGCATCATTTCAACAATCCCTATGGGTCCCTTTATATTCTCGTAGGCTTTTGTTTTCGGCTTCGCTAAAATTTTGAATTGTTTTACCTGTTTTACTAAAATATTGATAGTTTCATAAAAACCTGCAGGAATTGATTGAGTTGCTGTATATTCATCAGTGACTGAAATATCTTCTCGATCGATCCAAACGCCAACTCTACCTTCTTTGCCTAATTTTAATTTAAAGTCTTTTAAACTACCCTCACGATCCACCGTTAAACTAATGGAGTCTCTTTTATTATTTTGAACTGCAGCTCGAAATTCATCCCAAAAATCTATTTTTTGATTATTAAATTGTACGATAATATCACCTTTTTTAATTCCGGAATTGAAAACAGGAGACTCTTTTGATAGGCTATCAACTATTGGCTTCAACCGATAATCTAAAAATCTTTTTCCGCGTAATCCCAAAACATCAGCAATACCCTCTTCAGGAATAGGAAAAGTTATTTCGTTACCCCCGCGTTCAACGGTTACTTCGTCGCCTAAAATGATATCAATCATGGCGTCATCAAATTTTTTGGTTTTTTTACCGTCAATGGCCATAATTTTATCGCCTGTTCGTAAACCAATTTTTTCGCCAACTGAATCTACTAGAATTCCATATTTGACATTATCTGCCGGAATATAGGTGTCGCCATTTATCGCAAATAAACTCGAATAAATTAACCATGCTAAAAGAAAATTAACGGTAACTCCACCAATCATAATGATAAGGCGTTGCCAAGCTGGCTTACTTCTAAACTCCCAAGGTTGCGGTTCAGCTTCGAGTTGTTCAGTATCCATACTTTCATCAATCATTCCGGCAATCTTAACATAGCCTCCTAAAGGTAGCCAACCAATACCCCATTCCGTTTCGCCTATTTTCTTTTTAAATAGTGAATACTTCCAATCAAAAAACAAATAGAATTTTTCTACCCGAGTTTTAAACCATTTCGCAGGTAAATAATGCCCAAATTCATGTAAAATAACAAGAATTGAAATGATTAAAACAAAGGTTAGTATCTGTGTGATTAACGCCATATATACTTTCTCAATTTAAAAACGCACAAAAATACATCTTTACGAGGTCTTAAAAAAAGAATGTCTTTATAGACCGTAGTTTTGTGAAATATTTAGCACAAACCTATTTAAATCGTTTGAAAGCCAATTACTACTAATGTATCTTTGTCAAAAAAGTTACATGCGCTCCTTCTTTGGCAAATACAAATTTTTTTTTCTACTGTTACTAAGCCTTTCAGTGGTCATTCTATACTTTTTTTATGATGCCTTGAACCCGCCAAAAAGACTAAAAGTGTTTCAACCATCAGACTTAAACCCAAAATTAGTTGACAGCACACTTCAAGAAAAACGTAAATACCATACCATTGCTGATTTTTCACTGACCAATCAAAACGGAATTGAAGTTACACAAGATACATATGCGAATAAAATATATATCGCCGATTTCTTTTTTACTACCTGCCCAAGTATTTGCCCCATAATGACCAAGAATATGGCAATCATTCAAGATAAAATTGGTGCTGATGTTTTTTTATTGTCACATACCGTTACCCCTTCTATTGATTCAGTAGCTCAGCTAAAAAAATACGCACTAGAAAAAGGCGTTAATGATGCCAAATGGAATTTAGTTACCGGAGATAAAAAACAAATTTATGAGTTAGCCCGAAAATCATACTTTGCCGCATTAACTGATGGCGACGGTGGACCTTTTGATATGATTCATACTGAAAATTTTATTTTAGTAGATAAACAAAGAAGAATTAGGGGTACGTATGATGGCACCAATGATGAAGAAATTGATAAACTTCTGAATGATCTTGAAATTTTAAAAACTTCATATTCATCTTCAAATTAATTTTCTAAACTTTAAGAAATAGACCCTTGAAATCTGCTTAATTTAATTTATTTTTGCCCTTACTTATACTCAATCTAAATAAAAATTGGAGTTAACTGTAGAAGATTTAAAGCGAGGTCAAAAAGGAATTATCAAAGAATTTAATGATGATTTACTTCCTATAAAATTATTAGAATTGGGTTGTTTGCCAGGCAATCAGATTGAAATGATTCAAATTGCACCTTTTCAAGATCCTATTTACGTCAATGTTAATGGGTCTCATATCGCTATTAGAAAATCTACGGCGGCCAAGATTGAAATTGAACTTATAAAAGCACATTAAAATCCATGAGCAAACAAATCAATGTAGCGCTCATTGGCAATCCGAATACCGGTAAAACATCTGTTTTTAATCAACTTACAGGTCTCAATCAAAAAGTGGGTAATTACCCAGGAATAACGGTTGAAAAAAAAGAGGGTATTTGCAAGTTAGCAAGAGGTGTGAAAGCACATATTTTAGATTTACCCGGTACATATAGCTTAAACACTACCTCTCTTGATGAGAGTGTTGCAGTTGAGCTATTATTAAATAAAAAAGATAAAAACCATCCTGATGTCGCACTTGTGATTTCAGATGTTGAGAATTTAAAACGAAATCTTTTACTTTTTACCCAAATCAAAGACCTTAAAATTCCAACCATTCTGGTCATTAATATGGCGGATTGTATGTCACGAAAAGGCATTTCGATTGACATTGAATTGCTCGAAAAAAAATTGAATACCAAAATTGCATTACTCAGTACTCGAAAAGATATGGGTTTTGATTATTTAAAGCAGCTTATTTCAGAATACAAAAACCTTTCTACTGAATCTATTGTTGAGACCACGAAAATTGATCCTGAGTATTTTGATCGTTTGAGAACCACCTTTCCTAATGAAGATATTTATAAACTTTGGTTGGTCATCACGCAAGATGTGAATTTCATGCCCATTGAAAAAACTTTAGTTAAAGATCGCTCTTCCTTTGCTACAAAATCAAAATCTGAATTAAAACGCTTACAGCAAAAAGAGACCATTATACGCTATCAATTTATTAATAATACGCTCAAAGAAACCTATAGGGTTGATGCCATGGCTGCCAAAGGTTTCAGGTCAAATCTTGATAAAGTGTTAACTCATAAAGTTTTCGGCTATGTTATCTTCTTCATGATTTTATTGACAATTTTTCAGGCGATTTATGAATGGAGTAGTTACCCCATGGATGCCATTGATGGGTTTTTCGCCTCAGCATCAGAATGGATAAAAAACGCTATGCCAGCAGGGGCGTTTACTAATTTGTTGGCCGATGGCATCGTTGCAGGCATTAGTGGTATTGTCATTTTCATACCTCAAATCGCCTTTTTATTCTTGTTCATTGCTTTATTAGAAGAAACAGGCTATATGAGCAGAGTAGTGTTTTTAATGGATCGCCTTTTACGCCCATTTGGGCTTAGCGGAAAAAGTGTAGTACCCTTAATTTCAGGTACCGCATGTGCTATTCCGGCCATTATGGCAACGCGTACCATTGAAAATTGGAAAGAACGCTTAATTACCATTTTAGTTACACCCTTTACCACTTGTTCTGCGCGATTACCGGTATACCTCATTATCATCGCCTTAGTAATTCCCGAAGGAAGTTTTCTTGGCTTAAGTTATCAAGCATTAACCCTAATGCTTTTGTACCTAATAGGCTTTGGGGCAGCGATTCTTTCAGCCATGATACTCAACAAAATTTTAAAAATAAAGAGTCGTTCATTTTTTGTGATTGAAATGCCAAATTACAAGCTTCCACTTCTCAAAAATGTGCTATATACTGTATGGGAAAAGACCAAAAGTTTTGTTTTTGGTGCAGGAAAAATAATCTTAGCTATCTCTATTATTTTATGGTTTTTAGGATCTAATGGTTTTTCAGATAAATTTCAAAATGCAGAAGAAATAGTTAAAACTAAAATTGAAAACTCAGGTCTATCTGAATTTAATCAAAATAGCATAGCAACTGACCTAAATTCATTTGAACTCGCCCTCAAAGATAG
>CAZKQM010000014.1:0-45123 GCA_964554895.1 uncultured Maribacter sp.
CTTTACATAATTATGTGATTTTTATTCAATTTTCATGATTTTGAAGTAATTTTATCTCATCACGAAGTTGCGCAGCTTGTAAAAAGTCTAATTCTTTAGCGGCTTTTTCCATCATTTTTCTTTTATTACGAATCAATTTTTCACGTTGATCTTGCGTTAAATACTCCAAATCAGGTTCGGCAGCTCGCATCTCTTCTTTTTCAAAATGATAGGTTGACACTGAATTTTTAGAAAGGGCGCTATCTAAATTTTTATTCAATGCTTTTGGGGTAATATTATGTTCCGTGTTATATGCAATTTGAATCTCTCTTCTACGCGTAGTTTCATCAATTGTTTTTTGCATGCTCTTCGTAATTTTATCAGCATACATAATTGCTTTACCATTTAAATTTCTTGCTGCTCTTCCTACAGTTTGTGTTAGCGATCTTGTACTTCTTAGAAAACCTTCTTTATCTGCGTCTAAAATAGCAACCAATGAAACTTCAGGTAAATCAAGTCCCTCTCTCAACAAGTTAACGCCAATCAGAACATCAAAAATTCCTTTTCTTAAATCTTGCATAATCTCAACACGTTCTAAAGTATCAACATCACTATGAATGTATCTACACCGAACATTGATACGGGTCAAATATTTGGCTAACTCTTCAGCCATTCTTTTGGTCAAAGTAGTCACAAGGGTTCGTTCGTCTTTCTCAACACCCTGTTGAATTTCTTCAATTAAATCATCAATTTGATTTATACTCGGTCTGACTTCAATAATAGGATCTAAGAGTCCGGTAGGGCGAATAACCTGTTCAACAAAGACCCCTTGACTTAATTGAAGTTCATAATCAGCTGGTGTGGCGCTTACGTAGATTACTTGATTTTGCAAACCTTCAAATTCTTCAAATTTTAAGGGTCTATTATCCATGGCTGCTGGTAGTCTGAATCCGTAATCCACCAAATTCACTTTTCGAGAGCGGTCGCCCCCATACATAGCATGTACTTGCGATATAGTAACATGGCTTTCATCAACCACCATTAAATAATCATCAGGAAAATAGTCTAACAAACAAAAGGGACGCGTACCAGGGTCACGACCATCTAAATATCTTGAATAGTTTTCAATACCTGAGCAATAGCCAAGCTCTCGAATCATTTCTAAATCAAAGGTTGTTCTTTCTTCCAATCGCTTAGCTTCTAGATGCTTACCAATTTCTTTAAAATAATCAACCTGCTTTACCATATCATCTTGTATTTGATTAATTGCATTTTGCAAAATGTCTTGTGAGGTTACAAACATGTTTGCAGGAAAAATTCTTAAGGAGTCATATTTTTCAATGATGGAATTATTAAAGGGGTCAAAAGACTCTAATTCTTCAACCTCATCGCCAAAAAAGTGAATGCGAAAGGCATAATCGGTATAACTAGGAAAAACATCAATGACATCGCCTTTTACTCTAAAATTTCCGTTTTTAAAATCTACTGTTGTTCTTGAGTACAAGCCTTGAACCAACTGATGCATAAATTTTGTACGCGATATAATTTCATCCTTTTTGATACTAATCACATTCTTTTGAAATTCTATCGGATTTCCAATTCCGTATAAACAAGAAACTGATGCCACTACAATAACATCACGTCTTCCTGAAAGTAAAGATGAGGTAGTACTTAGGCGCAGTTTTTCAATATCTTCATTAATTGAAAGATCTTTTTCTATGTACAAACCTGTGGTGGGTATGAAGGCTTCTGGCTGATAATAATCATAATAACTTACAAAGTACTCTACTGCGTTTTCAGGAAAAAATTGTTTAAACTCTGAGTATAATTGGGCCGCCAGGGTTTTGTTATGGGCCAAAATTAAGGTTGGTTTTTGAATCCTTTCTATCACATTAGCAACGGTAAAAGTTTTACCTGAACCTGTAACACCTAATAGTGTTTGGTACCGCTCACCCGTATTTAGACCTTCAACCAATTCATTAATTGCGTTGGGTTGATCCCCAGTGGGTTTGAATTCTGAAACAACCTTAAACTTCATCTGCTAAAAATACAAAAGATGAATGGCATGAAAGCTTGTTTTGTTTTTATCTTTTTAGTGTAAAGTGACCTTTTATCTCATTTTGTGTTCGCAGCGATACCGAGCTAAACCAATAATCAGATGAAGGCAAGGGGTTGCCTTTAAAAGTACCATCCCAACCCAACGAATTTGGGTCAATTTGAGCAATTAGAAATCCGAATCGATTATATATATTAATGGGTCCAATTTCCAATTCAAAACTATCTTGAGGTGGCAAAAATTGCCAAAAATCATTAATACCATCCCCGTTAGGAGTAAAAAACTTTGGAAAGCCTTCAAGTGTCACATCTTGAATGAAGCTTTCTTCAGCAATACCACAGCCATTTTTATCTCTAACAAAAAAGGTATGAGAACCTGTTTGTAAATTTGTGAAGGCATTACTATCTTGGTACGGACCATCAATATCGTCAATAGCAAATTCATAACTACCAATACCACTAACTTCAACGTTGATATCGATGGTGCCGTTTTGACCTATTACTCGTAAATTATCAATAGTAGCTATGCTAGACGCAACTACTGTAAAAACCATGCTTGAAGGACATTCTATGGCGTTACCTGATTGAGTAATAGTATTGAAGGCTTCATAACGATACATGCCATCACTGGTTATATCAAAAGAATTACCTGAAGTTAAAAGTGTTTCGTTTCCATTTGAGTCTATTGAAAACCATCGAAAACCATCAGCTACATCAGTGCTGGTTATGGTAAAAGGCAAATCATTTTGACAAATAGGAATCGTTTCTTCAAAATTTATTTCGGGGGCCAAATTTATCAACTCGCCCGTCATTGCATCTAAAAAAGGACCACAGCCTAAAACTGTTGAAAAGGTCTCTTGAGTACACCCAACAGCTTCTCCGGCCTCATTAAAAGGAATAATGGTAATGAAAAAAGTACGGTTGGGTTCAAAATTTAGTACCAAAGTGCTGTTATCTGTAAATACCAAATTATCAATTACTTCAGCAGAGTCTGGGGTCAAACCAATTGTGACCCGATACCCTGTTGCATCAGGTACAACTGTCCATTCTAAAAGAGGAGTGAGCGGAACATTGATGTCATTATTGAATGGACTCACTAAAGAAGTACATCCGGGTATGGTGGCCATTGATCCTGTAGTAAAGCTAGTTTCACTACACACATCGACAGTAGTACCATTTTCATTTTCCGGTATCACACTGACATAATACGTTGTGTCAAATTGAAAATTTGTTGGCGGATCGTATGATAATTGATTACCGACATTAAGATTTGCAATATCTGTGCCCCCTATAGTCGTGCCAATGGTAACCGTATAACTGGTTGCCGTTGATGCGCTATTCCAGAAAATTGAACTCGCTACATTCACGTTGGTGGCACCATCTTCAGGAATACGAACAGCGGTACAAGGGGGTGGAGAAGTGACATCTGCCGTAGAAAATAATTCACTATCACAGGTAATATCAGGTGCATTAAAAAAGAAAATGGTAAGCGTTACATAAATGGTACTGTTTTCGGGTAGCCCTAACGGTGGTTTATAGGTAGTGGCGCTTCCTACATTGACGCTGTTTACAATATCAGTGCCCCCAGGGGTAGTGCCAATTGAAATAAGATATCCCGGTACTCCAGCAATTGAAGTCCATGTAATTGACGTATCGACGGGTACATTATTCGCTCCGTTAAACGGACCATTTAAGGTAGGGCATGTCACTTGACTACTCACTGAAAAGAGACCAAAGAAACTAATCAGTACTAAAATTTTGAGGTGTAGACTTCTTGCATTAATCATAAATATGCTACCCTTTCTATCTCATTAGAGCAAAATGCCCATTGAATTCTTCTCCATTATCAAAAACAATCTTAAACCAATAGTCAGATGCTGGTAGGTTTACGCCATTATACATACCATCCCAAAACCCGTTAATTGTTGATAACTGAGCAAGTAATTTACCATACCTATCAAATATGGTAATTGATGCATCGCGGCTTTCATCAAGCCCTGTTAACTGCCATATATCATTTTTTCCATCGCCATTGGGGCTAAAAAATTTAGGATATCCCAGCACATTTATCTCTTGGGTTGTGATCCCACATCCGTTTAAATCTCTAACAAAAACGGTATAAGTTCCGCCATCAATATTATTAAAAACATTATCGTTTTGGTACACTTGTCCGTCTAACGAATAATCATAATTTCCTGCTCCAGAAACAATTACGGCCACCGAATTATTTTCAAGTTCATTACTAATTTCAACGTCTTCAAAAATGGCTTGGTTTGATTCACGAATAGTAAAATCTACGTAAGTTGAGCAATTTTCACTAGGTACCATGTTACCAAATTGATTTGAAACCTCAAGCCTATACGTTCCACCTTCAGTAACTAATGCTTCCTGTCCTGTGGCAATTTCGGTTGTTTGATTACCGTCAAGTTTGTACCAAATGTAATTGTCGTAACCTTGCGGGGCAATTAAAGGCAGTGGGTTTCCATTTGTACAGACTAAGTCATTGTTGGTATATTCTAGGGGTGGTAAGGTGTTCACTATTACATCTATATATTCAATGCTATGACATTGATTTTCATTGGTAATTCGTATGTAGAGCCTTGTATTTTCTGTAATTATTTCATTTCCTAACGGATTTTGCTGCCTTGACAAATCTTCTAAACTGCTGTAAAATGCTATATTTTGATTTGGATACCCTTCAGCTTGCAGCGCTGTTAAATCGAAACTACCCAAGCGCTTATCATCATGTAAATCGATATCACAGCCTACCAAGGTTCTTAGCCCGCTTTGCGAAATGACTACTGGCTCAACATTCAAATCAATTTCGCCAAAACTGAGGCAACCAGCCGGACTTTCAGTTTGAAAATAAATCTTTTGGCTGACGGATGTTGTATTGGTATAATTATTCGGGTTTTCTATTTGAAAAGCGTTTGTTCTATCTTCAATACTCTCATAAAAGCTTACTGTATAATTGTCATTTGGCACCCCTTCTGCTAGATTAAAAACCGTAAATCCATCTTCAGGATTAGCATCTTCATCACATGCAGTTAATTCAATTTTTGAAAAGGTAATAGGTTCAGTGATTAAAATTTGAGCTTCTCCTATAATAGGACAATCAAGTATATCATTTGATAGTATTTCTAAACGGTATTTACCGGCATCCTCTGCTACCGTATTTGTTATTTCAAAAATATGCCGTGCAGGATTTTCAAAAGGGATACCATCTTTAGTCCAGTGATAGTCAGCATCGGGAATATTCTCTGCTTCAAGTTTAAAGCGATCACCAGTGCATAATTCTATACGACTCAATTTGATGTCAGCTTCTTCATCAACAATTAAATCTACTTTGTTAAAAAAAGACTGAACAAATGGTGGAAGACCTTGATTTGATATATTCGGGCTTAATGAGATGGCATTATGCCTATAATTTGCCGCAGTGCCAAGAAGATCAGGATTGTCAATTACTCCTAGAAATGGAGTGCCTACGAAATAACTATTTGAAATAGTTCTGTAAATTTTACCATTATCTCCTAATTGTAATGATCCCCTGTAAATAGGTCTACTATCAATTAAAAGGGCCGAATCAGATAGATTAGTGGCTGTTATATCTACTTGAAACAAAGATGAAAAATGGTCGGGCGATTGCTGCAAATCATTGGATGAATGCACGTATAAAAATCTACTACTGGGCGAAAACTCGAGTCCGTATGCAAAATTAGAAGTGCCTGGTAAATTAATTTCATTTTGATTTGATACGACCCCGGTTTGGGCGTCAAAATCATACAAGTAGAGTCCAGATTTTACATTTGCACTCGCCATTTTAGTACCATTTGTTGAAAATTTTAAATTTCCTCTTGGATCTTCAATAAAGAGTGAATTAAAGGTCGATTTTACTGAATTGGTTGAAAAACCATTTTCATTTATTTCAAAGGCATGAAAGGTGTTGAATAGACCTATACTTCCATCAGGCGTAGCTAGTGTTATAAGCCAAACAGATTCTTCACTACAATCTTTTACAACGGCAGCTAATTTTTCTGAGCAGTCTGACAAAAGATTAATATTTTTTTCAATGACAGCACCCCTACCATTGTTTTGAGTGATATCAACGATTGAATAATTCAGTCCAGTATCAACATCAGCCTCTGTAACTTTAGTGTCAACAGTGACGATGTAAAATATATCAGGATCTAAAGGTTTTGGAACAATAATGGCAGATTGCGTACTTGAAGGATCACCATTGAGGTTATTACCATTTTGCATAACCTGATGGTCTTGGTTATAAACTATAATACCATCGGTGTAAAAAAGAAGACGTCCTTCGGGATCTGAGATGGTGGCACAACCCTCAAACGTATCTAATTGACCATCGTTTATTGAAGTTACTGTACCATCATCATTGAAGGTTAAACCAGCTCCATTACCAAAATACCAATTTGAGGCTTCACTTTGACTCAATAATAGGGTCGGCAAAGCGAAACAACACCACATAGTAATTGTTACAATCTTTTTCATAGCGTTCTGAAACGCTACAATATACTATAAATCTCTCTTTTTCAATAAACGATATGATAAATAGATGAAAATAGTTGTCCATATTAGCACTATTGCAATTTCATGCCAGTGCAACGTATAGTCGTGAGCAATAGGAATGTTTTCAGGCGAAACCTTTTGAGCGTACCTAAGAAAGGGTTGTTCAATAAGATTATACATTGACATTAGCGGGAAGAATTGAGAAATATTCTCAGCGAATGTATAGGCTTCGTCTCTATAGACCTCCCATCTTAGGTAGGCATATGATATCCATTCAATAGCACTTAATAAAACAATAATTCCTATTGAAAATATTGATCGACGTACCAAGGTGGTTATAAAAATGCAAAATGAAAAGAACGCAACTAATTTTAAAAAGTAAGCTAGCATATAACTT
The DNA here is from genome assembly GCA_964554895.1 of uncultured Maribacter sp. Classification (GTDB taxonomy): domain Bacteria; phylum Bacteroidota; class Bacteroidia; order Flavobacteriales; family Flavobacteriaceae; genus Maribacter_C. The sequence continues at coordinate 6,962 of CAZKQM010000014.1, forward strand.
AATTCTCGAATTACAATACCAGCCTCAGTATAACTACTGTAGATAAAACCAATAATCAGAGACATGAGAAATATTCCTAAGGTAGAAATAAGGGAATAAATAACAGCCACTAAAAATTTTGATAGTACAACTTCTTTTTTACTCAGACCATCAATTAAGTTTTGTTTCAAAGTTCTGTGGTTATATTCGTTTGCAATCATAGAAATGGCAACTAAGGCGAAAAATAATTTGAACGCTGATGCGAAGTACGCATTCCAATGCCAGATAAACGGAAAATCAAAAAAACCATATTCGGCCGGGTCTAAGCTTGCAAAACCTAAATCTATTTTTATTGATGTTACAAATGCGATGGTAAACGGCAGTAAGAATGATAGAATAATTAATACCTTACTTGCTCTATTATTCCAAAGTTTTATAAACTCTATTTGCAATAAACGTATCATGAGTTTCGGCTTAGTTTGAATGATTTTTGGTTAGCGTCAAGAATTGTTCTTCAAGACTTTCTTTTCTTTTGACAAGATGCGATAGAAGAATGCCTTTTTCAAACAACGATTTATTCAAGGTTTCGGCATTCATATCTTCTTTTAAGAACGCTATAATGAGACCGTCTTGGTATTTGATTTCTCCGAAACTAGGACTGTCTTGCAAATGGGATGTTAAGGCTTCAGGTTCAGAAGTTTTCAATTCAAAAAAACCATGAGTGGCTAACATATCATCCACACGTCCTGAATATAATTTTTCGCCTTGGCGAAGAATGACAACATGTGAACAGACTTTCTCTACTTCATCAAGTAGATGCGAGGCTAAAAGAATAGTGGTACCTTGACTTGCTATTTTTTTAATAATCTCTCTTATTTGATGAATGCCTTGTGGGTCTAGACCATTGGTTGGTTCATCTAAAATCAATATTTCAGGATCATTAAGTAGAGCAGAAGCAATGGCGAGACGTTGCTTCATACCTAGAGAATAGGTTTTGAATTTACTATCTCTTCTTTCCCAAAGGCCAACAAGTTCTAATTTTTTTGCAATGTTTTCTTCCGATACATCCTTGATTTTACAGACTAATTTTAAATTTTGTGATGCCGTCATGTAAGGGTAGAAATTGGGTCGCTCTATGATGGCACCCACCTTTTTGAGGGCATCATGTGTTGAGGTTTGACCGTCAAACCAAGAAAATGTACCACTGGTTTTGTTGACAACATTGAGTACAATACCTAAGGTAGTTGATTTGCCACTACCATTGGGTCCTAAAATGCCATAAACACTACCTTTTTCAATACTGAATGAGAGGTTTTTGACGGCTTTTACGTTACCAAAATTTTTAGTCAGATTATCGACCGTTAAGATTTTATTCAAAATACGTTCTTCTTAATTGGTTTGCTTGTTTGACGACTGGCATCATCTTTTGTTACAGACACAATCAAAAAGAACGTATAAAATCTATTTGAAGTTACTTTTAAATTAGGTATTATCGATACAAGGTAAAGTTGCCAATGAATTCTCTTTCATCAGTTTCTCCGTTTAATTTAATGACATACCAGTAGTCTCCAGTTGGTAATTCAGTTTGGTTATAAAAACCATCCCAACCTACTTCAGGATCAGTAATTCGGTACACTTCACGCCCATAACGATCATAAATTTTAATGTATATGTCAGGAAACTGTGAAACATTATTTGGTCCCCAAGTATCGTTTAAGCCATCGCCATCAGGTGTAAAGAAATTCGGAATTTCGATATCAATGAATTCCATATCTATAGTGGTAATTGCTTCGCATCCGTTTTCATCAACCACACGAACGGTATAGGTATCGGTTCTTGTGATATAGAAAACATTATCATTACCATTATTTTCGTCATCAAAATAATAAGTATAGGCTTCTTTACCTCCAATTGCTGTGGCAGTAATTTCATTCAGGCCAAGCTGTTCTGCGTTTACCTGCAGGGGCTCAAAAGCATCGATTGTAAAGTTTACTGTTTTTATACAACCGTTGTACTCAAGTTGCATACTGTGGTTACCAGGTGCAATGTTTTCGAAGTTATTACCTAATTGCATTGTGCTCGAATCACCATCTAAAGTAAAAATCACATCATCTGATAACAGAGTTTCATCTTCGAATGTGAATTCTATACGACTAGTAGGTGTATCGCTAGAACATTCAACAATTACCTGATGTGTATTATTTAAATTAACCCCTACCTCTACATTAATTAATCTTTCTAATGGGCAGCCATTGGCATCTCTTACATAAACAGTGTAATCGCCTGCCTCTAGGTTATCAAAGAATAGCCTGCCTTCAACAAAGTCGGCCGGGTCTTCAGAATTTAGAGCCGTGCTGTAGGGTGGAGTACCACCTATTAAATTCATAGTTATAGAACCGTCAGCTTCGCCAGCACAAATTTCAGCCTCTGAAGTCAATGATACCCAATCAAGTGCTTCAGTTGGCTGTGTTATTTCGACTTGCTCATTTATGCGGCAACCTGTATTTTTATCTTCAACAATAATATCATAGGTGCCTGCTAAAAGCTCATTAAAGATAGCGGTGTCAACAAACTGATTTAGATCTGGTGAAATCGCATATTGAAATTCTCCTGAACCGCCTGAGGCGTTAATGCTGATGACACCTTCATTTGTGCCAAAGCATTCAATAGAAGTAGGTGTAGAAACTGCGATTATTGGCTCAAAGTCTTCAACGTTAAAGTCAATAGTTTTCTCACAGCCGTTATAAACGAGTAACATGGTATGATCGCCAGGAGGTATGTTGGTAAAGTTATTACCCAACTGCGTAGAGTTCGTATCTCCATCTAAAGTGAAAGTTACATCATCTGATAGTATTGTTTCATCTTCGAATGTAAATTCAATACTACCGGTTGGTGTGCCACCTGTACATTCATAAATTACTTCATGAGTAGAATTCAAATTGGCACCTGCACCAATACGAATTAATTCTTCTAATGGGCAACCATTGGCATCTCTTACAAAAATAAAGTAATCGCCTGGTGCTAGATTGTCAATGAATAGCCTGCCTTCAACAAAGTCAGCGTCATCATCAGAATTTAGAGCTGTGCTGTAAGGTGGCGTACCACCAATTAAATCAATTGTTAAAGTTCCGTCGGCATCGCCAGCACAAACTTCAGCTGTTGGCGTCAATGATACCCAATCCAATTTCTCATCAGGACTTTCAATTTCAATGGTTAATAATTGCGGACAACCGTTATTTTTATCTCGAACAATAATGTCATAAAAACCAGCAGCTAATTCATCAAAGAAATTATTATCATCGAATTGATTTAAATTTGGTGCAATGGCATATTGAAATTCTCCTGAACCACCCGTTGCTTCAATCAAAATACTACCTAATTCATCACCAAAACACAACACAGGGGTTGGTATGGGATTGATAATAATTTCATTCGCTGGGGCAATGACTACTTCTTTTGAGTCAAAACAATCTACACCACTTTGAACACGAACATAATATGTGCCTGCTGCCAAGTCAATAAACGTGCCCGAACTTTGATAGGGTACTAGTTCAGTATTAAAGGTGCTATCAGCAAACAGTGCATATTGATAATCTCCAAGTCCGCCATCAGCATCAGCTAAAATAACTGCTGTACTTTCATTAAAACAATTAATCACAGCAGCCGAGTCATCAATAGCAAGGGTCAACATTTCAATTGGGTTAATTACAACCGGGTTTGAAACAATAGATACACAATCAAAACTATCACGCACATAATAGCTATAGGTACCGTCAGAAATATTTTGAAATACATGTGTATTTGCACCATTCATTTCATTCATTGGGTTGAAGCTATTTCCATCAACACTCCACTCATAAGGAGCTACACCTCCACTTGCTATCAATTCTAATTCTGCATTAACCTCACAAGTGAATTCAGTTATCTTGTTCAATTGAGCTACTGTTTCATTGGGTTCAATAATTTCAAAACTCAATTCATCAGAACAGTTATACACATCGCTAACCACAATTTGATAGAATCCTACACTTAAATCAGAGAAAGTTGCCGTTGATTGTGGTGCAGATTGAGCGATTATTGTCGAATAGGTATTATCGCTAAACTCATTCAACACATAACTGTACTCTGGTACGAGGGCCAGAGTTGCAGTTCTTGCATTGTGAATATAAGTGGCAGCGCCATTGGTATCACCAAAACATTCTAACTGAATAAGGTCTACGTTACCTGTTATTGCAGGCGGTATAGTTAATTCGAATTCATTTGTAAATGTTTGGGTACACCCTAAATCATCAGTTACAACAACGGTATATTGTCCTTCAGAAAGCCCTGTGAATAAGTGCGTATTTACATCACTTACTATAGGCAAGGTTACACTTGTGGTTGTATTTGTTAAAGTAATCTCATAAAGTGGTCTACCACCAACAACCTCAATCAATGCTGTACCTTGATCGTTCGAACAGCCTACATTTTCAGTAGCAATATTTAAGCTAATAGGTTCTGCAGGAGTTGCGATGTTAAACAATTTAAATTTTTCGCATAGGGGCAGTCCGTCTTGTTCAACCTCAATTAAGTAGTTACCTGCAGCCAAACTCAGTGGTGCAGTTGTGCCTATCACTGCTATAGTTGAAGGAATTTCAACGGTATCATCTGTACGATTATTAGGTGTGTTGTTGGTATTATAAATCACGTATGAGAAGTTACCTGTATACGTTGGGTCGGTAAATTCTATCTCAAAACTACCGTTACCACCATGACAAATGACATCTGATAAAATATTCACATTAAAATCGAAAGTATCAGGATCGCGAACCTCATGATTTTGTGTTATTTCACAATTGGTAACTATATTTCTAATACCAAAAGTATAGTTACCTGTTGGTAAATTAGAGAATACGTTAGATGATTGATAGGTAGTAGATGGTAATTGTCTGAATTCATAATTACCAGGATTAGTGGCATAAGAAGAAAGACTACTGATAGCAGTAATACTAATGTTTTCACCCGCATTACAATTAATAGGAGCGTCAACATGTATACTTGCCGATTGTAGTTCATCAAAAGCAGCAACTGTAACGGTATGTTCAGCGGCACAGCCTACATCATCAAAAACGCGCACTATAACATTACCACCCGCAAAATCATTAAAAGTATACGTAGATGCGGATCCTGTTTGAATGAAACCACTGCTAACTTCTTCAAATTCAAAGATGGTGTAGACACTACTACCTCCAACTATGCTTGACACATTAATGCTAATAGTCGCATTATTTTCAGAATTAGCTGTTGTACATGTAAATGGAGTCACACTTGGTATGTCAAAAACAATTTCATTAGGTTGTGTAATGGATACCACCACAGGAGGAGATGATACGCAACCGTTTGAAGCATCATTTGCCACAATCGTATAATTACCCGCAGGTAGATTGTTATATGTATTTGATGTCGTGTCAAACGAACCTACATTAGGTGTCATGGTATACGTTAATGAACCACCTGCACTATCTTGAAGTAATGTAATTGCACCATCAGTAAAACCAAAACAGCTTACATGCTTTAGGTCTGGTGTGAAAGCAGGTTCAATAGCTTGGGGCACGTCAATAGTGAATGGTCGCTCACACGCAGGGTTGCTCGCCATGTCAAATATAGTTACGGTATAAGTGTCAGCCGTGCTGATTAATTCAGTAAAAGAAGTGCTTGGCACCGCCTGACGTATTACAATAACTGCATTCGATGAATCACGAATTTCATATTCGTAATTACCAGATCCATTGGTAATGTCTATTTGTATTTCTGCTTCTTGACCCGCACCACAACCAAGATCAGCGGTTCTATTTACAGTTGCCTGTACATTTGGTGCAACCGTAAATGCTTGAGTAACTTCACAACCGGCGCTATTTTTAACTACTGCCGTGTACGAACCAGCCGATACATTGTCAAAAACGCCTCCGTTGTCAAAGAATGGAGCACCGCCGGTAATTGAATAAAGTAAGTTTGGAAAAGCTGGGCTGCTTCCTGCAATGGTAACTGTATTTATAGCTGGGCATGTATCAATATCGATATTTGTTATAGTAGGGTTTTCAGCCAAGTTTAGCATGATATCTCCTAAATTGGCAGAACATCCAAATTGATCCATAATGACCACATTGTAAGCGCCAGCAGGCGAATTCGCCGCTATTTCAATAGGGTTATCAGTGGAACCTGTGATAGTCACAAAAGGTAATGGGCCTGTTACAGTATAGGTGTATATTCCGCCCCGACCGTTGATATTATCAATTAAGATGATACCCGGTTGCTCACAGCTTATATCTTGAATATGAACTAAATCAGCTGTAATAGGATCTAATTCTTGTAATAATAAGTTTTCACTACCACTAATACACTGGGGTAAATTAGATGCATCAACCTGCGTTACTACAATATAGTATTCATTTTCAGGTAAACCATTTATTGTAACTGTACTTGCGTATGGCACAATTCCACTTGTTTGAATTACATTGTTATTTATATCAAACAGTGTCCAATCCATCTGTGGTTCTGTAATACCATCGTCATCCACAATGGTATAGATTATTTCACCATCACTAGCTCCATTACAAGAAGGTTCAAATGATGCAGTAATTTCCATAGGATTAGGGGTAATGTCATTTACATTTACATTACTTTGTCTGACACAACCACCTGAATCACGTACGTAAAACACATAGGTTCTACCTGGTATTAAGTTTGGCCATTGATACATACCTTCACCTGCTGGTACTGGATTACCATTTATATCAATTGACCCACCAATAATCCAAGTTGCCGTTAAGGAGTCGAAATTGGCAGGGTCAGATGAATGAGCATATTCATACGGTGCACTACCCTCACTACCTTGAACTGAAACTCTAAGTTCGTTACAATTTATCAAAATAGTGGTCAAAGTAATATCTAAGTCATCTAATGGGTGCGGTATAATAAAGGGTGGTAAATCAGTTTGACAAATAGTGTTTCCTGAACCATCAATCGTTCGCATTGAAGGGTTTACACTAGTACCAGAAAGAAAACCTGTTAAACGATCTGAAGTGCCTGGGTTACTGTTGTCTCCAATCCACGTTGCACCGCCATCTGCACTAAATTCAATAGTTCCTACGGTAGTAGGGTAACCACTAAATTCAAATCCAAAATCATTAACATCACCTGTACAGCTAGCAGGGGTAACGCCTGTTACCACACCAACCAATTCATTAGGTTGCGAAATTAATCTTGATAAAGTCTGAATACATCCGTTACTATCTGTAATGTTGATGGTATAGTTACCAGGATTCAAATTAAAATAGGATCTTGTGGTATTTAGTACGCCATTTTGAGTTTGACTTGAAGTACCATTATCTACATCAATAAGTTGATAGTCATAGGGTGCGTTACCTGCTGTTATACTAACAGCTATACTACCGGTTTCACCAAAGCATTCAGCATTGGTAGGTACAGCATCAAAAGTTAAGCTTGGGGCCGTGTTAAGAGTTACTGTTTCGGTATAGCTACAACTTGGATTAATACCACCATTATCGCGTATATAAACATCGTAATCACCTTCATTACCACTAGTAACTGTAAAGCTAGCGGAAGGACCAAAATCTGATTCTTGAACTGCTGTTCCCGTTGGTAAAAAGGCATAAGCAAAGTTGCTATCGCCGCCCTGAGCCGTTACGGTTATGGTACCATCTGAACAAACTGTAACATCAGATGGGTCTATCTGTGCCACTAAAACTGGAGCAATGGTTGAAACAATTGCCGAAGAGATACAACCAAAACCATCTTGTACTTCAATAGTGTAGGTTCCGTCAGATAAGCCATTAAATGTATAGCTGACGGCAGTTGTAGGGTTAGGAATCTGCCATGAACTAACATTGCTATTTGAAGTAATTCTAAATTGATAATCAGAATTACCTGCGCTTACAGTTGCGGTAATGCTGGCATTGTTTTGTCCATCATAACAAGCTGTTGCTACTACATCGAAAGCTATTGTTTGCGGTGGATCTACCGTAAGGGCTGTCGTAGATAATTTTGAACAATTATTTTGATCACGCACACGAACTAAATAGTCGCCATCAGTGACATTGGTAAATATTGGATTAGTTTGATATGCTACAGCTATGGTACCCGCAGTATCTTCTAATTGATACGTATAGTCTGGTGTACCACCTGAAGCTGATGCTTCAAGAGTTGCGCCTGTTGAACAATTGTATTCTGCAGTTAAACTCAAACCAACCATAATATCAGTAGGTTGATTTAAAGTTGCCGTAAAACTAGTGGTACAACTTGTATCATTTATTCTTTGTACATCAACCGTGTAGGTATTGGCACTAAGTGACAATGAAGTGGTCACTGGTGAACTTAAAGAGGTTGTCCAAACGACTCCACCATCAACGGAATATTGAAAACCAGTTGCAGCTTCAAAATTTTCTACTTCAAAAACAATTTCACCATCATTACCCCCAAAACAATTGGGTTCAATTACATTAATTAGACTTGCAGTGAATTCTTGATTGTCTTCAACAACTACAGTAATATCTGCTGTAGAATCACAAGTTTCTGGTTCTTGATAGGCAGAAATTTCATCTAGTGCTATCAGGTTACCGTTATTACTATCTAAATTACTTCGTAAAACAATACCCACGTTAGTATTGGTGCCTGGGTTAAAAGTTACTTCAATTGGAACCCAATGATCTTCATCAATACTTTTAGGAATTTGAGGGGCAACAAAACTTCCTACTACGCTGCCAGACGCATCAACTAATTCAAATAAAAGCTGTGGATTGTTTCCTAAGCTACCTACTCTAAGTCTATTAAATGCCCAAAGTGCAATGGTAATATCGCGATTAGGTAGCACTTCAAGATTATCACGTTGCCAAAGAACTCCATTTGGCGGTGTAGTTGCCATGATATCAATAGCTAAATATCTTCCATCCGTATAACCTGATCTGTCATTAGGACTTCTTCTTGTCGCAACAGGGTTGGTTACTTCACTTGTTACAGCGTATTCGCCAGTTACTAAAACACCAGCCGGACCTAAATTACATGCTGTTGTACTAGTGTCTTGGGGTTCGTAACAATAGCTTGGTCCTATTTCAGCAATTTGTGTTGTTGGCCCTCGACCAAAATCTTCATATAATAAGGTACTTTGATTTGGTGCTAAATTGTTTGAATAGTTAATATCTACCGTATGACTTCCGTCAGCTACTGAAGTAAATACATTACCGTCAGCAGGTGTATTTAGAGTGCCATTTAGCGAATATTCATAGTTAAAATCAGAAGTGTTCGATGGGGTTACGGTAATGGTTCCGAGACCATCACAATCATAAACAACATCAGGGGTAAAGTTCGGTGTAGCTGGGTTACTAGGTACGGTAATCTCAAGAGGTAATGGACAACTATTCGCATCTTGAACCATTAATTGATAGGTACCAGGTAGTAAATTTCTCGTTGAAGTTGCGCTAAAGTTGGCCCCACCATCAAAACTATATTCATAAGGTGCTGTTCCGCCTGTAGTGTTAAGTATTTTTACAACCGCTTCACCTGCTACATTACAAGAACTATCTTCAATAATTGCTGCTGCAGCGGTTAACCTATATGGTTGGGCAATTTCATGTTCGATACTTTCCAAACAAGCTGTACCCGTTGAACCACTTGCATCACTCACGGTTATGGTATAAATACCTGCCGCTAAATTGGTAAAAGAACTCGTTGATTGAAAGTCTATACCATTAATACTGTATTCATACGGTGCCAGACCACCAGAAGCTGAAATGTTAAGGGTTGCAGTGGCTGTATCAGCACAATTAATACCTGTATCACTTGCTGTAATGCTAATCGTGCCTATATCAGTAATATCAACTTCATTTGAAATGGAGAAACAGCCGCTACCATCTGAAACTATAAATTCGTACTGGCCTGCTCCGTATGGGTTAGAATGGCCAAAGGTAAAGGTAGCCGCATTTGTAAAATCTTCTGTTGGAATTGAAGCTTCATCAGCATAAAGATTTACGCCATTCACACTCCATAGTGCCATCATATAATCAGGACTAGGTAGTCCGCCCATAGGGCTTAAAGAAACAGTACCAGGGTTACAGCTAATGTTTGCTGTAGTTAAAGCTGATAAGGTTAGTTCAGGAATTTCTGCAACATTTACATTGGTTGATTCTAGACAGCCATCAACAGTTGTCGTAACCACGATATAATCTCCTGCAACAAGATTGGTAAATGTATGGGTGTTACTCGATGTCGCTAATTCTCTAGCAATAGGTAGCGCACTACCATCATCTACAAATAAATCAAAACTATAGTTAGGGTTGGCATTTAAAGCTTGAACAGTAATCGTTCCTAAGGTGTTACAATCTTGAGCTGTTGAACTTGTAGTAGCGCTGAAAATTCTTTCGGAAATACCTATATCTTCAGTTTCAAAAACACAAGCGCCGACTATAGGCGCATTCGTACCTGGATCAATTTGCGTTACCTGTACTTTATAGGTGCCGTTTGTTGAAATATCAAAACTTGGACCATTATTGGCTGAATAAGGTACTACAATGTTATTATTTAATGCATTTACTAATTGATATCCAAAACCAGATCCAGGATTGGTAATTCTTATATTACCAGGCGAAGTACATAATATATCATTACTTACATATTGAACATCTAATTCATTTTTAAAGATGCTAAAGTAAAAAGTGCTGTTACAGCCACCTGGGTAAACAATCTGTATTCTGTATTCTCCGCTATCGGTTGCGGCAAAGTTATTTGAAGTTGCTATAGTATCCCAACTACAACCAGAATTTCTATTAGGGCAATCTTCATCATTGGCAGCACAACTAGCTTCATCTAATTTTTGCCAAGTAATACTTTGGGCATCTGTTATGCCAAGTTGAATCAAGGCATCATCCGTGGCACCGCATAAAAATATTTTAGGGTTCATTGTACCGTCAATAGGGCATTCAGCAATTTCACCTTGTAAATCATTATCAGGATTAGCATCAGTATTTACAGCATTAAAATATGAGATTATAGGATTTGTCTGCGTTGCACCCGCTCGTTCAACACGAATAATTTCTGTTAAATCTGGGCATGAATTACCTGAGGTTTTATCAACAGTAAATACTCCTATATCATCTACTAATAGCGTTGCAGGGTTACCGTCAGGATCACCATCAGAGAAAGGTTGTGGGTTGCCATTAACATCATTTTGGAACCAAGTATAGCCTGAAAAACCTGAACCTGCGGTAAGTAAAACGTCATCGGTACACAGTTCAACTGTTCTGGCTTCATTACAACTAGCCAAATCACCACTTATTGAGTTGCTTGGAAACTCTGGTGGAATAGGACAACCTGTTATCGAACTTGTATTATTTTCATCTGAAAAAGTTCTGGTGTTCATAACGCCCTGATAGGTTGAGTATGCATGGTTCTCTAATTCAGAAGAACAGGCGTTCACAAAATCAGAACAATTAAAACTAAGTTCAACAGTAATGGTAATTTGATATTGGGGATCTCCTATTTCAACAAAGGAATCAGGAATGGAAATATTTAGAGTATGATTTGAAACATCTTCGGTAAATGAAGCACCTAGTATACCATTAAAATCAACATTTAATAGGTTTACGTTTTCAGGTAATACGTTTCTAATGGTATAATTTGTGGCATCATCATCGCCAGTATTTTGAAATCTTAAAACATAATTAAAGGTTTGACCCAGACTTAAAGGTTGTCCGTTTATGTCATTTCCAGCTAAATCTTCTGAAGTATTTTCAATTAAAATAATTGGAGCTACTACTCTTATGTAAGAAGCCGCATTAACGGAGCCATCAATTGGGTCAACTATAGGAACACCTGTGCCAAATTCGCCGCCATCGCCACCATCAGCGGTATCATCCCTATAAAATTCATTAGCATCAGTACAACCATCATTATCTTTATCTAAATCAAGGCTATCAGGGTAGCCATCTGAATCAGTATCACAAGCCGCTGTTAATAAGGTACCTGTCATATTTGTTTGTCCAACAATATCTTGATCAATGGTTACCGTATTATTTCCACTTGCATTCCAAGTAAAGGGTGCAGATGGAGTCATTAATTGCATTAATTCTAAAGGACCATTAGTACCTCTTGATCCAAACAGCTGCAAATTACCCGATTGATCAATGATCACGCGGATTATCGGATTTCCGGGTGAACCATTAATAGTCCATATATTAGGGTTTCCATCTTCACCATAAACGGTACCATCTAAGAAATGAGCCAAGTTACCACCGGCATCTCTCTGAAATTGAATTTCTCCAGCTATGTCAGTACCATTTATAAGTAGATTAAATGAGTTGTCAATGCTATGCACATCAAGAATTAAATAGTTCGAAACCGTAATTAAGTCGCTCGAATATGAATTGCCATCGGCAATACTAAAATCTAGATTGGTACATTCATCAGTATCATAAATACCATCATTATCATCATCTAAATCAATACTATCTCGAATACCATCATTGTCAAAATCATTGTGTATGGTTATTTGTGCAGTCAAATCATCAGGTGTAGTATTGTTATCCACTTGATCCTGAGTATTAAATACTGTATTTACCACACTAATTAAAGGTAAGGTGTCAATTTCATCGGCGCTAACCACTATTTCTAACGTTTCTGTATCGCCTCCTAGTAAGGTTCCTATGTTCCAGACGCTTCCGTTAAAGCTACCTACTGAGGGGTTTGAAGAAACCAAGGTTAAACCGGCTGGAATATTGTCAGTAATATCTAAATTAGTCACGGGTCCAATTCCTAAATTTTGTACTTCAATGGTAAAGGTTACCGTTTCACCTTCCATCATTTCTGACCTGTCAGCAGACTTATTAACAATAATATCAGGGTCACAGTACAAAGCAACAATAGTTTCTGAGCGATATTCACAAGGACCTTTTACACCTGTAACATAATATAGGCCAGCAATTACGGGCGATATACTAGGTTCGTTAGCACCTACAATTAGTTCATCTGGAATATCATCATCACCATTACCGCGAAACCATTGATAGGCATCGAAATTACCCGTAGCTTCAAAAATTGTAGATCCTGTGAAACATCCCGTATCACCTTCTATTTCTAATTCAACTTGTGGTACTGTATCAAAGCCTGAAAAATAACCAGCAACACCTCGTGCTGAATTCGTTCCTAAAAATCCAACGGCCATTGGTCCTGTTGATTGTACGCTTACATTGCCTGTTAAATTGGGCACGTAATAGGTTTTCCATTCAGTAGAACCTGTTAGAAAAAGAGGTGCTGGTTTAGCTACTACACCAGTACCATCTGTAACTACAATATTTGCTTCAGGGGTAGTGGTCGCAGCAATAATGGTTAAACCTCCAGTTAGTACCGTACCAGCCATATCTGTAATATCTGGTATATTGTTCATGGTGTCAGGCAACAAACAATTAACAGGGGCTACAAAATTCAAACCTTGTGTAAAAACACGATTTGGATCACCTGCCATACATTGGTAGGCGTAAACATTTTCTGATGTATAAATATACATGTTGGCTCCAGGAGTTTGACTCGAATATCTTAAACCATCAACCTCATAAAATTCACCATTATTAATTACGGCATCAGGTATTGCCGCGGGGTTGTTATTAGGGTTATCATTAATATAAATTTCAGTGTTATCTGCGGTAGCAATTAATAATGGAAATTCATTCCATCTATTTCCATTTTGGGTCATTCCATTACCTCGAACAAACACATACTCATTTCCAATATTTTCAACAGGAACAGGTTGATCAATTCCAGAATCCCGATTAGCCTGATTAACTTGTCTTCCATAATTCATAGCACCATTACTGATAACAATATTTTTATCAGCAACAATAGAAGCACCTATCCACCCTTGTTGTTGGGCAATTGAAGGTGGATTAACGGTTCCAATGTAATTTTCAAAAACAAATGATTCATTTGCGTTTAGTGTTACTGTGTATGAGTCTGCAGTAATTCCGGCAGCATTATTTCCTAACCTTAATTCTAAATCAGGGTCATAATCTGATAGTACAACAGTGGTATTATCCTCAGTTGCCATGATACCCAAGGTGTTTGATTTGGATCTATGTCTACCACCTAAATTTGGTACACCTCCCCATTTGAAATTAGTACCCATGGCCTTTCGGCCTTTTGAGGTTAGCGAAGCTGACTGTGCAGCACTACTACCACGATAATTGACATAAAACAGATTTCCACTTGGGGAAATAAAACGCAAACCACTATTATTTAAAACAATTCCCGTATTTGCATTAGTAACAAGCGTAATGTTATTATCACCGTCAGCTAGCGGAACTATCTGAGGTGCGTTATTTGAGATAGTAAAAGAGGCAAAAGGTGTTGCACTAGTACCTCGATAAACATCTACTACAAAAGCTGTAGGTTCAGGTGTCGACAGGTAAACGGCTTGATCACGAATACCATCATTATTCCAACCTTGTTTTAGGGGTGGTAAATAATGTAAATCACTTAATTGTGCATGAGCCGAAAAGTTGATGCCAAGAAGAAGTAAAAATAAAATAAGCTTATTCGTCATAACGGGTACTATTATTTTCCAGATTGATATAAGGTCTGTACTAACAAAAAAAGACGAATGACTGTGATTTGCCAATATAATGTTGTCAAAGTGCCTTGGCGTGTGGCTAACGGCTAGAAATATGTAAATTAGTATCTTTATATAGCCTGAAAATAGACCCTTCTGTCTGTTTTTAAATGAAAGAAAATTCTTGTAAAAAATGCTTATTTCTAATGCTATTTGCACTAAAAAAACGGGTTTATGTCAGATGAAAAATTAATGTCGAAAAAGAAACCAGCCTACGCAATTAGTGATCAGTTAGACGCTTATTTAAATCAATACAGTAGAAAAATCGAGATTCCAATTTTTTATGAAGATCTCTTGCGATTTGCTGGTTCAGTGGTGGTTTATGATCAAAATGATGAAGATACTTTGTGGGTACGCGTATATTATTCTGAGATTGAGAGAAAAGAAATAGATGAAAGTTTAAAAAAAGTGTATTCTATACTACATTCTGACGGCAGTAATCGCATTCTTGAATATTTGAATATTGATGCTGTTGATTACTGTACTTTTGGTAATTCTAAACCTTTTAGAATAAAAGTTAGAAATATTTTAAATGATAATTTTACCTATTTCTATGTTAAAAAAACAGATGCCTCAAGAGTGTATGGTTTAGAATTAGAACATATGCTTTCGCCTTATAATTTGAACTTTTTGGTATATAAAAACACCTTAATTGAAGAGCATATTGCGGGTATACCTGGCGATGTTTTTATCAAAGAAATGCTACCAAAATGTACCGAATCAGAAAAGGCGCAATTAGCGAAAGAGTTTGTAAAATTCAATGAAAGATGTATGATTCGCTTATTAGGAGACATGAGATCGTATAATTATGTAATTGTACCTACCCATGATTTTGACCACGTAGTTTATAAGATAAGAGCTATTGATTTTGATCAACAATGCTTCGAAGGAAAACTAAAAGTATACCGCCCGCAATTTTTTAAAGAGAATTATTTGATGGTAGAATTGGTACGCTCAAAGCTTCAAAAAACATCTGTAGATCAATATAAAATTGAAGAAAGATCTATAGTCGCCAAGAGAATCATAAGCTCTGAAGACCGCATTGAAGAGTTAATAGACATATGTAAAGAAGATGTTATTTCTTTAGATTCGAACGTCAATTTACTAGCTTCTGAAATTTATAGTTTAGTGTTAGACACTAAATTTAAAAAGTGCACAACTATGGGTCAAATTATGGCCCTTAGTCTTGATTTTGTCAAACGTAATTATGAAGATGTGAGTATGAAACAAATAATAGAAGAGCGAATTCGCGTTCGTTAACTTTTCTGTTCTTTATTGAAATACACCAAGTAATAATACATTTGACGTTCTTCATCCCAGCCTTTTTCAACGAATTTTTCAGCTGATTCAGGGTTGATGAAATCCATCTTTATTTGAATGTTAGTGTCAAGATTAATTACATTTTTAATCTTTTTTCGGGCATCTGAAACTGCCTTATTGGCGATATCAAAGTTTGAAACATCTTCGATACTATATTTAGGTCCTTTTTCAACTTTATAATGTTTGAATTCAGGAATCAACTCAGGATTTTCCATTACCTCAGTTAAAAATTGACTTTCTTCAAAAGCATCATTTTTAGCAAAATGATTTACGGCCCTATTCATAAAAAGTACTTCTTGTTGCTTGTCTTCGGCCGGAAGCACTACATCTTTGGCGAAATTTTGACAGAATTTTAAATAGTTTTTAGTGTAAAAATTTTCATCAGCCAATGCGTCAACCCCAAGAAAATCTTCTAACCAGTATTTCGCATCATAGCGATTACTATCTACTGATAAAACTTTATAACCTTCCTCTTTATTGACATTAAAAATAAGGCAACCTTTATCTAATTTATTGACATTTATGCCCTGTTCTACATTAATAGTCAAATTGGCACCCTTTTCTTCAAATTGTAAAAAATCATGTTTTATTTCGCTCTTGAAAATACCTAAAGCTTCTACTTTGTTATTATCAAGTACAATACCGCTGAGGTGCGCAATATATACTTCTCCGTTTTTGATATGCGGATGATTTGATTGTTCAAATAAGTGAGTAGCTATTCTTTTTGAATTTGAGTGACAACTTGATGGATTGTCAAATATTTCAGTGGCTATCTTGAATAACTCATTGAATTCAACATCAACTTCATTAGATAATTTGAAATAATTTTCTTCTTTTTCTCTAAATGATTTAAAAAAATATTCTTTTAATAAACCAGAGGTCTCATCATTTAATGAAAAAGGTTCCTGTGATAAAAAGGCTCCTTCGCCTTTATTTTTATTACCAACGCGATGTAATGAAATAGTTTCAATTTGGGCAGAATATAGGTTAATCATTAAATGATATTTTTGTTTTAATTTTTTGTTTTATATGGATGTTTAAATTGACGAAGAATAGCGGTGTTAATTCCAGTTTTCATCAAAGTCAAGATTGTCATAATTTCCAAAAGTATCTTCATCAGAAGTATCTGATGATTCTGCCTTGAAATTCTTTTCTGGCGGTGCTTCCGGAAGCTCACCAAAACTGAATAATAAATTCGGGTAGGAGACCCCTGGTTCATTCTCAACCATATCGGCGAGTTCAACAAAAAAGGTCCACATGTTCATAAAATCATAGACATAAATCAGCTTTGGCGTTTTTAGAGTAAGCACATCCTCTAAAAATGATTCATTCATTAAACGTATGTCTGAACCGTTTTCACTCATATCAAATAAGGCAATTTCTTCGTCTTGATTCCATTCTTGATCACAGGTATAGAAAGAGGCCATTTCGTTACCTAAAAATCCAAAAGATTGAGTAATTGCATTGTGAAATTCTTCTAATGAATTACTTGCATCAATTTCTATATCTCTGAAGATATCTTTCTTGGCATCTAATATGATACGAATTTTGTAAACCATTATTCAATTTTTGTGGGGTTGTAAGTTACGAAGTTTTGTGACTACTTTTTGAATTAATAAACTCTAAAATTAAATAGAATTGAACTCCTAAAAGCATTGAAGCCCATAATAAGTGCAATGGCTGGCTCGCAAACGGAAAATTAAAATAATTCATTGCAATACCGGTAACAACTTCCATAAAGATTAAAGTGAGTACCCATACAATTTTGAGGAAGCCAAGGTTTTGTTTTATGATTCGATAGGCAATTAAACTATTTAAAATAACGACTACAATTGAAAAAGAGCGGTGTATATAGAAAGTAATAGTAGGCGTTTGAAGCCAAAGATCTGATGCATTTTCTCCTAAAAGTTTACTTTGCATATCAATAAATTGCCTAACCTCAATTCCCATCAGTATTTGAATAAAAGTAGCTGCGAATGCAATGAGGAGCCACGAAAAAATAGTCTTATCATACTTAAATTCTTTGCCATGATTTTCTGTTCTATATACCAAATAAATAAGCATTAACATCAACAAAAGAGCTATAATCATGTGTATTGATATCATGGTTGGTTTTAATAGGGTATCAACAACAATCTTACCTAACAAAGCTTGAATGCCCAATACAACAATGGTCAGTACTGAAATTACGGTAATGACTTTATCTTTTTTATAGTATTTGAATGATGCTATTAGCATGAGTAGCATTGGAATGCCTAAAATGACAGTTACTAGCCTGTTTATATACTCAATCCATGTTTTTACGGGCTTGAATTCCGCATAGTCATGTTTATCATAGCTACTCCAATTATTTTCGTCAAAAGTAGCATTCGTAGTGAAATCAGAATTAGCGACCTGTAAGGACTCATTCACAATGATGATTTGGCCTTTTTTTACCTGAGAATCTGGTTGCCATTGTACTTCCGAAATGTTTGTTGGCGGAATATAATACCCGAAGCACTTCGGCCAATCAGGGCAACCCATACCACTACCTGTCATACGTACCACTGCACCTGCAATAATCACTAAGTAGACAATAACAAGTGAGGTTTTGGCAATATTTCGAAAATTAAGAACCATAAAAGAAATCAAATTGTAGCTACAAAACTACTACACTTTGAGAAGAAATAAGAAGACACACACTAAAGATTTCAACGGATTCTTGATTTACGTCTAAACAAATAATAATAACGTATAATCAACGTTAAATGTAAGATAATACCTACAAATATAATTGTAGACCCATATTTTAATTCCTACTTATGAAACCTATCAGAAACCTAAGCGGTTTACGCTGGTCGTGGCTTTTCTTATTTCTATTTTTAGCCTGTGATTACTATGAACCGCTCGAAATGCCCCTTGAAGAAGAACTTACTATTGATACTGAAGTTACTGCAACGGGTCCAATAAACAATAAAGAATCTGATAAAATTACTCTTTATAAAGTCTCGGGTGAAGAAATAATGAAGATCAAAGACTTTGATGTTGCCGAGGAGTTCCTTTCATTTCAGAAAGATACCATTAAGCATCATGAGATTTGGGGGTTGATTAAGCAAATAATTCCGTTAGAATTTAGATCTAAAATTGATGAATTGTTGATATATCACGGAGCAAGTACAAATACTTCGGGTTTTGTTGATCCTACGATTAATAATCTATCAAGTTGGCAACTAGGCATTGCTATAGATTACGCTTACCGTAAACCCTTTAATTCAGATGGTGAGGTAGCATTCACTATTATTCATGAGTTTGGTCATATATTGACTTTAAATAATGAGCAAATAACCGCTGGAATTATTGAAAATAACTGTGACGGTTATTATGTTATCAACGGTTGCGCAAACGTGAACTCCCATATACACAGCTTTTACCATGAGCATTGGCAAGATATTTCAGAGGAGTTTACCACACTAGAAGAAACGGCAGAGGCACACTCATTGTTCTATTCAAAATATAAAGATCGCTTTGTTTCTTCTTATGCTGCGACTAGTCCGATAGAAGATATTGCTGAGGTATTCGCAACTTTTGTGACTGAACCTGAGATGCGAGATGGTGCTTCAGTTGTTGACCAGAAAATACAAATGATGTATGATGCTTCAGAGTTACTTTATGTCAGAGATTATATTCAAGAGCACGCTTTAACCTCAAAAGGGCAGGGGGTTGTTCATCAACGGCCTAATGAAAAAAGTTTTAAATGCGCTACTCGGCATTAATTTTTTTGATTGGAATGATGTTATAAAAAAAAACTGCCTAATTGAATTAGGCAGTCTCTTAAAAGAAATTAGGTAGGTTGTTATTGTTCGATTACAATGAATTCAGATCTTCTATTTTCTTGATGTTTATCATCAGAACAGATGACCCTATCGGCACAATCATTCGTTAACATTGTTTCACCAAAACCAAGTGCTTTCATTCGGTCTGCTGCAATTCCTTTTTCAATAAGGTATTCCATGGTAGCATTTGCACGTTTGTTAGAAAGTCTCGTATTGTATGCTTTAGAAGCTCTTGAATCAGTATGTGAACCTATTTGTATTTTGGTTGACGGATACTCATTTAAATACGCCAATATTTTTTCTAAACTAATTTTCGCGTCGGGTCTTATAAACCATTTATCATAGTCAAAATATACTGGTTCAAAATCTAAGAATTTTGCTAAGTCAGCGCCTAAAGGAGCTTTTTGAATCAATTTAGTAAGTACTACTTCTACATCATTTTTATCTTCTTGATACAAAGTGGCAAAACTAGTTTCTGCAGGCTCATATCCTTCACTTGCACCCATGACTTTATAGTTGCCTTCACTGCATTCGCCTTCAAGTATAAAGGATCCGTTTGAAGTAGAAACCGCATTTGCAATTGTTGTGCCATCGGCATCAACCAAGACTATATTGGCTCCAGCTATAGTACTACCATCTTTTTTATCTTTTACAACTCCGGCTATTACAGTGTTACAATTGACATCAATCGGTTCTGTTTCAACAAAACTATAAATATCATCATCACCTTTACCACCTTCTCTATTTGATGTGAAATATCCTTTTTTTGTTTCATCATTAATGATAAAAGCAAAGTCATCTTGTTCTGTATTTAATGGTTTACCAACATTCACAATATGAACTTTATTCATATCTTTTATTGAAGTCGCAAAAACATCTAAGCCACCTAAACCTGGGTGCCCATCAGAGGCGAAATATAAAATATTGTTTGCGCTAACAAAAGGAAAAGTTTCACGCCCTTCTGTATTAATTTGGTTACCCAAATTTTTTGGTGTACCAAAGCTACCATCTTCATTAATAGTTACCGTAAAAATATCAGATTGGCCATTTGTGCCTGGCATGTCTGATGCAAAATACAACGTACGCTCATCAGCACTCAAAGCAGGGTGGGCTGTTGAATAATCATCGCTATTGAATGGTAGCTCTGTTATATTCGCCCAATCTCCATTATTCAGAGTTGCTTTAAATAATTTTAATCGGCTGACGCCTTCATTATCTCTAGCAAATCGCCCATTAACTGAATTATTTCTTGTAAAATAAACCGTTGAACCATCTTTGGTAAACACTGCTGAAGTTTCATGTGTTTTTTTATTTAACGAGAATAACTTGGTCGGTTCTCCAAAATTTCCATCCCCATTATTTGTTGCTTTATATAAATTTGTAAAGGGTTGGTTATTCCAAGAATGTATTTTTCTTGATGTAATTCCACTATCTCTTGCTGTAGAAAAGATCAGTTCTTCTCCCATTATAGCAGGAGCAAAATCAGATGCTGAAGAATTCACCGAAATGGTATTGATATTATAACGGCCCGACTGCGTCTCAATATCAGCTAAATAATCGCTGTTATTTGCGATTTTTGCAGCGCGACTTTCATTACCTTTTGAAGATAAGTACTTCTGCATCCAAAGATTTGAAGCTTCATAATCTTTAGTTGATTTCAAAGACTGTGCATAGCGGTATATATAATCTGCATCGAAAGAAGCATTTTCTAAATTCATTAATTTACCATACCACTCTGAAGCTTCTTTATATTTTGCATTTTGATAATTAGCATCGCCTAGTTTTTTAAAGATATCTTCTTCAGAATACCCTTTATCAATTAGCTCTTGATAATTTTCGATTGCATCTGCATAGGCCAAATTATCAAAATTTTGAGCAGCTGTTTTGGTTTCTTTTTCTTGAGCGGTGCTTACGGCAATGACCATTAATAAACCGCCAATTATGTATCTAGTTTTTTTCATTTTTACTTTGTTTAAAAGAATCTAGGTGCTATTATTTTATTGTATCTCGTTCTTAATTCATAGCGAAGCATGAGTTCAAATGAACCATCATTGAAAGAGGTATTTCCTAATTCGGTAATCTCTCTATCATATGCAAGACCTATCATGAACTGGTCAGAAACTTGAAAACCGACAAGGGCACTTAATGCGGCATCCCATCTGTAAGCTGCACCAAGCGTAAATTTATCATTAAACAAAAAGTTCGCAGAAAGGTCAACTTGCAGCGGAGCGCCACTAACTGCTTTAACTAATGCAGCAGGTTTGAACTTTAGGTCTGGATTTAAATCAAATACGTAACCCGTAATTAAATAGATGTTCATTCTTTCTTCAGCCAAACTTGATGAAGATTCTTCAAAATGTTCAGTGGTTAAGAAATTAGGTACTGAAAGACCTAGGTAGTATTTATCAGTATGATAATACACCCCTGCCCCAAAGTTGGGTGAAAAATTCCTATCTATAGTGCCTGTTTGACTACCGGTTGTGGTTTCACCGTTATAGGCCTGTAATCTATTAAAGTCTAGGTTTAATAAATGACCACCTGCTTTCAAGCCAAAAGAAAGTTTTCCGGTATTTGATGTGGGTACCGTGTATGAGATAACACCATCAATTAAGGTCTCTTGACTAGTACCATTACCAATATCATCATTAACTACTGATAAACCTACTCCAATACGTTCTGAAACAGGCGTGCTAAAGTTAATAGTTTGGGTTCTAGGTGCCCCATCAAGACCAACCCATTGTGATCTATGCAACCCATGTATACTCAGTACACCTCTAGAACCAGCATAAGCGGGGTTTACTGCCATAGTATTGTACATATATTGGGTATATTGAGCATCTTGCTGTGCCATTAGGCCTCCAATTGAGCTTAATATTACAAATACTGCTATTACTAAATTTCTCATGATTTTATTTTTATCTAAACTTTGGGTTTTATTATCTATTAACATACAGGTATCCATTTAAAACTACAGAATTTCCGTCATTCAAATATTCTATTACATAAAAGTATACACCAACGGGTAACTCATTATTTTCTTGAATTGTTGCACGTCCATTTGAAATACCTCTAAAGGCATTGTTAGCATTATCGTACCCTTGGGTTTCATATACAAGTATGCCCCATCGGTTATAAATACGAACCGTATTGTTTGGAAATTCTTCAATGTTATTAATTCTGAAAATACCTTCATTAAGACCAGGACCAACCAAATCAGTTTCAACTTCTACATCACAAATTGCTCCAGCCATGGGTACTCCATTTAATGAACTACACGTATTAAATGGATCGGTAGTATCATCTAGCTCAGTACCGTTGTCAATAGTATCACCATCACAATCAGCGAGTAACCAATCACCTGTTTGATCAAGGGTTATACTTTCTTCAATGAAGTCACAAGGATTTTCAGGGTCAGTACCGTCTGTTATTTCAGTACCATTCGTTACCCCATCACCATCGCAATCAGAGATTAAATAATCACCTGACTGAGCGACTGTGATATTCGCACCATCAAAATCACAAGGATCTTCTGGATTGGTTCCGTCAGCAACTTCTTGCTCATTAGTTACGCCATCACCATCACAATCAGCTAATAGCCAATCTCCACCTTGAACTACAGTTATACTTGCAATTTCAAAATCACATGGGTTATTAGGATCTGTACCATCAGCAATTTCTTGATCATCAGTAACACCATCGCCATCACTGTCTAAATTTCCGACGTCAATAGTTACTGTTGCCATGGTACAAACAGGAGCACCACTTTCATCATTACATACTTCATAAATTACAGTGACCGTTGTACCTACTTCAGAAATGTCTGGAGTATAGGTTAATTCACCAGTAACAGCATCAATGCTAACCATACCAATGGCGGTACCATTACCAGTATCAGTAATTGTAGTTGTACCTAAGTTAGCAGGATCTAAGTTATCTAGGTAATCATCATTACCCAAAATATCAATCACTACAGGTACTTCAGGAATTCCACTACCCGAATCATCAGTCGCGGTAGGAATTGTTGAATTTGGATCCGTAGCATCATTATTTCCATCACCGTCAGTATCAGGATCAAAGGGATCTGTAACATTTCCGGCAGGATCAGCTGTTGTGGCTGGATCATCTACTCCTGAAATTTCTTCTCCGTTTGTTAATCCGTCACTATCGCAATCAGCAGCTAAGAAAGCACCACTTACGGCAACAGTTTCATCACCTGAATTGAAATCACATGGATCTAGTGGGTTAGTTGCTGGTCCGTTAGGTCCAGTTCCGCCCGGAGTACCATCACCATCAGGGTCAATTTCATCTCCATTGGTTACTCCATCACCATCACAATCAGCAGCTAAGAAAGCACCACTTACGGCAACAGTTTCATCACCTGAATTGAAATCACATGGATCTAGTGGGTTAGTTGCTGGTCCGTTAGGTCCAGTTCCGCCCGGAGTTCCATCACCATCAGGGTCAATTTCATCTCCGTTGGTTACCCCATCGCCATCACAATCAGCGGCTAAGTAGGCACCACTTACGGCAACCGTTTCATCACCTGAATTGAAATCACATGGGTCAACCGGGTTGGTAGCTGGTCCGTTAGGTCCAGTTCCGCCCGGAGTACCATCACCATCAGGATCAATTTCATCTCCGTTGGTTACCCCATCACCATCACAATCAGCGGCTAAGTAGGCACCACTTACGGCAACCGTTTCATCACCTGAATTGAAATCACATGGGTCAACCGGGTTGGTAGCTGGTCCGTTAGGTCCAGTTCCGCCCGGAGTACCATCACCATCAGGATCAATTTCATCTCCGTTGGTTACCCCATCACCATCACAATCAGCGACAAGATAAGCTCCTGTTTGAGTTAATGTAACGCTAACAGTTTCAAAATTACATGGATTATTAGGATCTGTACCGTCAGCTATTTCTTGGTCATCAGTAACTCCATCACCGTCTGAATCAAGGGCTGCCTCATCTCTGTAATCAACATCACCACCTGTACCTAGATCACCATCTACATCACCAAGGCTAGCAGCATTCGGTGGGTTTATACCGTCGTTTACAGTTGCACCTGCAATGGCAGAATCATCATTATCATCAAAAGCATCGTCAAGCCCATCACCGTCTGTATCAACTCCTAGAAAGATATTTGAACTACCATTTTCTTGAAGGTCAGCAATGCCATCGCCATCAGAATCATCATCTATATAATCTGGTATTGCATCTGAATTTGTGAAACCACTATCTGTATTTACAGGACTGATTCCGATAACGCCTCCTGATTCATAAGCATCATCAACGCCATTCATGTTTACATCAGTCATTGCCATACCTACACCACTTGGAGGAACATATCCTGCCGTTGTTTGTGCTTCAATATTATCAGGTATACCATCATCATCAGCATCAATATCTAAATAATTTGGTCCGCCTAAGGCATCAGTGTTTGTGATTGGTAAAGGATTTGCTTCAACGCCATCATCAAGTCCATCCATATTCGCATCAGTCATGCTCATAGGATCACCCGGTGTAGGATAATCTACTTCACCATCATTATTATTGTCAGTACCTCCAGCTTCGATTATATCAGGAATACCATCATTGTCACTATCAAGATCTAAGGCATTCGGAATTCCATCTCCGTCAAAATCTGCCGAAGGATCAGCTATGCAATAGCCAAAAGAATAGAACCCAATAGTAACTTGTGTGTCAAGATCATCAGCTTTACCTGTAATAAGTACTAGTTGGTCAATTGTACCCGGAATATATGTAGAGAAAACATTTATTAGTGGATCGAATGAGTTATCAAAACGTGTGCCTTGAACAACATTGCCTGATACCACTACGCCATTATCTAAACCACTAAAGTTTGATGCGTCAATAGCTACCGGAGTACCTCCGTTAAATGCCAATACTGTTACCTGATCATTATTATTTAATCCTCCAGTTACGAAAGAAAAATCTTGAATTGGGTTTGGAAAATTAATGGTATAGGTAGCTACATTAGCTGAACTACTATTGTCAGTATTCTCAGGTTGACCATAAAGGTAGTTGCCTATTGCTGGGTTATCTTGAATTTGAACACCATTTGCCCAAACAGCCGAGCCAGATACGCTTGCGGTAAAATTAAAAATACCACCATCTAATCCGTTAAGGCTTACAGGACTTGTTGGACCTGTTGCAAAATCAGTGTTTATTGGGAAACCTGGTGAGTTTAGATTTGTTGTAGTAACACAAGATTGTCCTTCCTCTAAATCAGGAATACCATCATTATCATCATCTAAATCAACTGTATCTGGAATACCATCCATATCAGAATCTACAGCTGGATCGCAAGCTGAGGTATCAGTATCATCCGTTACCGCGTTTGTTGTTCCTTGACCTGCGCCAACAACTGTTGGTATGCCATTGGTGGCATCTACATCAGCAGGAACATTTGCTAAATTATCATCTGCGGTAAGGTCATCCGTTGTAAATGCACCCGCAGCTTCAACTGCATCAGGGCAGCCATCGTTGTCGCTATCGGTATCTAGATAATCAGGTGTGCCATCACAATCAGAATCACATGGTAGGGTGTGATTTAAAGTAAATGCTTCAAATGATGAGTTAGATGATCCAGAGCTTCTGTAATAGTCTATTTCTACCCAGGTTACGGGCACCCCATTTGAGTTTACTTCCCAAATGTTAAGGTTTCCACCAACGGTTCCGCTAATATTATCTATAGTAACACTTGTAGTTCCATTTCCAGATAAGGTAGAACCACCTGTAGGGCTTGTACCATTATTGCTCGCATCTGCATTAGCTCTTTTAAAAGTTGCACCTGTTAACGGAACATTCGATGTAATCGTCACGGCTTCATCTGAAGCCATATTTCCATGTGATAAGCTAGAGAGATTGAGAATTTCTGCGCCACTAGTAAATTCAATTCGGTATCGAATACCACCATCACAACCTGCTAATTTATCGAGACCAATATTATCGCCATTACCACTCGCTGAACCAACAAAAGAATCAACGTCAGCACATAAAATTGTTGTGTTTGCTGCCATTTGAGAAGGAAAGGCCGTTACCTGATAAGAAATCATATCTTGATTTGGTGGGCATCCTGGCGTTGTGAAATCTTGGGTTAAGGTTTGCGGGGTGCTCGAACCATCATGAAGTGCATTTGGATCAATTGATGCATTTACTGCTGCTGCAGATATATTTTCAAAACCATTATTACAAGCAAGTTCAACTGAATCTAATATACCATCATTATCATCATCTAAATCAACAGTATCAGGAATACCATCCATATCAGAATCTAAAGCTGGTGGATTAACCGTTACGTCAACGGTACCAGTATCGGTAAGTCCGTCTTCATCTTCTAGTGTATAACCAAAAGAAACCGAAGTAACACCAGCACCTGGAGTAACATCTAAAGTACCATCAGCTAAAAGGGCAACAACAGTGCCATCAGCCAAAGTTACGGGGTTACCTACACTAATTGCATTACCATCAATTTCAGTGATTGTTAATAAGGTATTGTCTCCATCAGGATCATCATCACCCGTAAGTATAGGAATGTTTACCAAAGTACCAGAATCTGTAGTTGCTGTTTCATCGTCAGCCACTGGGGGTTGATTCACTGTTACATCAACAGTACCAACATCAGTAAGTCCTTCTTCATCTTCTAGTGTATAGTCAAAAGAAACCGAAGTTACACCAGTACCCGGAGTAACATCCAAAGTACCATTGGCTAATAAAGCCACAATAGTACCATCAGCTAGCGTAACTGGGTTACCTATACTAATGGGGTTACCATTAATTTCAGTGATTGTTAATAAGGTATTGTCTCCATCAGGATCATCATCGCCTGTTAACACAGGAATGTTGACTAGAGTACCAGGGTCAGTAGTTGCTGTTTCATCATCAGCAACTGGTGGATCTCCAAGACAAGCAGTAGCATCTGTATCATCGGTTACGGCATTTGTGGTGCCTTGGCCAGCTCCAACTATGGTTGGTATACCATCAGTGTCAACACCAGCCGCAGTATTTGCTAAATTATCATCTGTAGTAAGGTCAGCGGTTGTGAATGCACCGGCAGCTTCAACTGCATCAGGGCAACCATCATTGTCAGAATCAGTATCTAAATAATCAGGCGTACCATCATCATCAGAATCACAAAAATCAATAGAAGCTGTTGCTAATGATAATTCAATGATTTCTCTATCTATATACACATCAACTTGAGCTGTTTGAATAGTAGCCGTTACCGTAACACTTGTTATTCCGTCAGGAAGGTTTAACGTTATATTATACCCTGTGCCGTTTGAAAAATTAATATTACCATCTCCGCCAGCACCTGAGGCTATTGCTTCATACAATTCGCCATCGTCATCAATCACAAATGTAGAGCCACTAGGAAATACTGGGTTCGAGTAAACAGGTGCTGCTCCTGTTGAAGACAAATCAAAAGCATTACCATTTTTCGGATTGGTATTTTGTGGGTTACCATCGACCAAAGTTGCGTTATCAGTATTGTTAGCAGTCCATGATACAGTCCATTGTACAATATCTGCCTTGGTTGCTGTTCTTGGGGTAAGCACTAGACCATTTATTGGCTTATCAAAGCTAAAGCTTGAAGTAGAAACATCACCATCGTGTGCATTTGTTACAGGGTCTGTACTTGGGTTTGTATTTAGTGACATGATGCGTAATCTGCTACCGCCTCCTTGAATTAAGGTATTGTTATCAATTGGAATATCACCTGAACTTGTAAATTCTGCAACCACAGATTGATTACTGCCAGATAATTCCAATTGATTCGGTGCAGTTTGTGACACCGATGTAATTGGGTCATTAGGACAACTGTTCTCAACACTATCTAAAATACCATCATTATCATTGTCTAAATCAACACTATCTGGTACTAAATCGCCATCGCTATCTAAAGGTGGTTCAAAACCCGTAGCAGTAACAATTGCACCAAGAGCACCATAAATATCAGCACCCGTACCTGTGGTTTGTGGAAAAGTAGTTGGGTCTAATAAGTTATCGCCATCAAAAACATCATCACCAAAAAATGAAATACCAAAAAAGGTTTGGCCCGCGGTAATACCCAAATCAGCAAAAGTAATTAGTGAAATACCAATTCTTTCATTTGCACCACCAACGCGTATGGGTAAATTATCACTGTTTGAATCTTCATTAAAAGCATTTGATCGGTTAGGATTAAAACTATTATCGTTTGGAATACCATACGAAGTATTACCAACAATGGTTACTAAATTTCCGTAAGAAGCAGGCTCTCCATTTGCATCTAAACTTAAAATAGCTGCTGCCTTATAGGTGTTATTGCCACTCTTCTCAGATGCTAAGAAGCCATTTAAAGGTAAATCAGCAGCATTGTTAATAGTTAAATCAGGAAAAACCACATCAACACGTTCAATATTTGAAGGCCCTTGATCACTAGTGTTATCTCCCGTATTTTTAAATACATCTAAAGAACCTCTATTGATTACGGTTGATTTTAAAATTTCTTCTAAATCAATATCGCCTGGTGTACCGGGTAAACTAGCTTCATAAATAAAGTTAGAAGCACCTGTTCTTTCAAAGAAAACACTTGCCTTGTCACCCACTACATTAACTCCATCACTATTTGGGGTAATGTCAACCCTTTTAAACACATAAGATTGACTGGCAAAAGGTATCGTGAAGAGATTACCATTATAGGTTACCGAAGTAACTTCAACATTGTTACCTTGGCCATACTCGTAGGTGTTACCGCCTACAGTATAGGTGTCTTGGGTTGGTGCTGGTGATGTTGTAATCGTCCAGCTATCTACCGGATTCTGCGCCCAAGTAAATTGAACACAGATACAAGCAAGCATTGCAAAGTAGCCCCATTGATTAGGTTTCTTTGATTTTTTCATAAGAACTTTGTTTGGATTGTTAAGCGAACCATAAAAAGATGGTAGCGTTGATTTAAAAGAAAATAATAATTTAAAGATTTTTAATAAACCTTTCATAATTGGTTAATTATTGTAAAAATATTAGCTACTATATAATGCACTAGCAAACGTTGAAGTGCTATTTATTTTATATTTAAATGAAGGAGGCTATTGAAATTATAAAACAAAATTTGTAAGATGTACACCGATAGTATCGATGAACTACATAAAATTTTTACAAAAGTAGCTGTACAAATGTATTTTGACGAACAAATGTTGCCATATGCTTGTCGTTTATCGATGAAATTAGACATTTTATAGACGTAAATAAATTTTTCCTACAAAACTTTAACACCTTACAAAATTCTTACAATTCTTACAAAAGAATAATTAAGTATTTGATAATGAGTTAATTAATTAAATGATAATTATTTGTGAAGATGTGAAACTCATTTTCAATTTGTTCTTAAGCCAAGCGTTTTGCCTTTTTGTAGCATGAGTTTTTTTGCGGCTTCATATTCGTTAGGAATTACACCCTCTAAAATAGCCTCTTTAATATATTCTTTAATAATTCCAATCTCTTTTGAAGGCTTAAGATTGAAAGTGTTCATTATTTCTTTACCTGAGATAGGGGGTTGAAAATTTCGAACGCGATCACGCTCTTCAACTTCCTTTATTTTTTGACGGACAAGTTTGAAGTTGTTTTTATATTTTTTTTGTTTTTTTAAATTCTTTGTGGTAATGTCTGCTTCGCATAGCGTCATCAATTCATCAATATGATTACCCGCGTCAAAAACTAATCTGCGTACTGCAGAATCGGTTGTAAAGTCTTCAGAAACAATAATAGGTCTTGAACTCATCAGAACCATCTTTTGTACAAATTTCATTTTATCATTCAAAGGTAATTTTAAGCGTTTGAATAATTTATAGACCATTTTAGAGCCAACAAATTCATGTCCGTGAAACGTCCAGCCCAGTTTTTTATCAAATTTTTTGGTGGGTGCTTTACCAATATCGTGTAACAGGGCGGCCCAACGTAGCCATAAATCGTCTGTTGTTTTACTGATGTTATCGACAACTTCAAGGGTGTGCCAAAAATTGTCTTTGTGGCGCTGCCCTTCTATTTCATCTATACCCCGTAAAGCGATTAATTCAGGCATTATACAAGGTAACAAGCCAGTTTTAAGTAATAACGAAAAACCAACTGAGGGTTTAGGGCTCGCTATTATTTTATGTAACTCGTCTACAACGCGCTCTTTTGAAATAATTTCAAGGCGTTGCTTATTGGAAGTAATCGCCTGTAAAGATTCGGTACTGATAGTAAACCCCAATTGCGTTGCAAATCGAATGGCGCGCATCATGCGAAGTGGGTCATCACAATAGGTAATGTCTGGTGCTAGGGGAGTTCTAAGTATGCCTTTTTGTAAATCAGCAATGCCATCAAAGGGATCCAACAGTTTACCAAAATCTTTTTTGCCCAGAGAAAGAGCAAGGGCGTTGATAGTAAAGTCTCTTCTATTTTGATCGTCTTCTAAAGTGCCGTTTTCAACAATTGGTTTTCTACTGACTCTTTGATAACTTTCTTTGCGAGCACCAACAAACTCTAGTTCTAGTTGACCATGTTTTATCATCGCCGTGCCAAAGTTTTTAAATATAGAAACGGTTGGTTTATCTTCTAATTTCAATGCAACCAATTGGGCAAGTTCAATGCCACTACCCACGGCAACAATATCAATATCTTTGGATTTACCTCTTTCTAGAAAGTAATCTCTCACAAAACCACCTATGACATAACAGGCTACACCTAATTCGGAAGCCGCTTCAGAAACTAGCTTGAAAACCGGGTTTTCAAGCGCATCACTATAGTAATTTTGTTGCATTTTATTCGCGAATAACTTTCACAAGGCCTGAATTACTCAATTTGATAATTGAAGATGAGCGGGCATTGGTTTTTACATCTTGTTGCAAATTTACCACATAGTCAACTCCCTTTAAAATGCTATCGTCGATTTCGCTAAAATTCTTTGGGGTAAGATGACCTGAAATATTTGCCGAGGTAGAAACTATTGGTTTTTTGAATTTATTAATCAAGTATTTACAAAATTTGTCAGTTGCTACTCGAACCGCTAAGGTTTCATCGGTGGCGATAAGATTTTTAGCAACCCCTCGTGGGTTATCATAAATAATAGTTGTGGGTTTGGTAGCCACATCAATAATATCATAAGCTAAATCAGGTACTTGCTCAATATGTCTTTCTAACATCGCATCATTAGCAACCAAGCAAATAAGGGCTTTGCTGTCAATACGCTGTTTTAATTCATACACCTTACCAACAGCTTCTTCATTGGTGGCATCACAACCAATGCCCCAAACCGTATCAGTAGGGTAGAGAATGAGGCCGCCTTGTTCTAAAAAGGCAATAGCTTTATTAATTTCTTGAGTCAAAATTTTAGATTAAATGAAATGTAAAAATAGTTTTTCTGTGGTACGTAATTTCAATTTCTGCAAAAATTATGGTCGTGATTTTCATTTTTACTCATTATTCGATGAAAGGGCTTATCAGTTGCATTTCGATTTTGTAATTTAGATTCTTGAATTTTTAAAAACACTATGTTCAAATCAGCCAAGGCAATACTTGAAAAAGAATTTACAAATTGGAAGGTCAACGAAATTTCTGAAACTCAGGTTGAATTGCGCGCAGGTAATTCACAAAGTGAAAAAGATGTTTTGCAATTAGTTAATTTTTTACACAAACAAGTACCAAGTAAAAAATGGTCTTTTAGTTTTGATCAAAACAAGTTCTTTGCTTCAATACAACCAAAATCAAAATATAACAGAATGTATACCTCAGGTGCTTTTGACATTTTTCATTCTGGACATTTAAATATTCTTTTAAAATCGAAAGAACTCTGTGATTATTTAATTGTTGGGGTTTCTACGGATGACCTTATTGAAAAAGAAAAAGGAAATAAACCTGTGATACCCTTTGAAGAACGGGTTAATGTTGTTAAAGCAATTGGCTTGGTAGATGAAGTAATTGCTCAGGTTGACAAAAACAAGCAACGAATTGTGGATGCCTATGATATTGATGCTATTTCAGTAGGCAGTGACTGGAAAGGTCGTTACCCTAAGGTTAGTTGTGCTATGGAATATTTTGATTACACTGAAAATGTAAGCAGTACCATTTTGAAAAAAACCCTAAATCTCAATTTAAAATAATTAAAGCAGTGCATTGTCATCAGTAGCAGTGTTCCAATCTTTTACTGGAGTTTGCCAATTACCGTACCTATAGGTTAAGTAATCATCAGTATTTGTTGGAATTGGATACTCTTTATTGTTGAAGGATATTTTTTTAAATTTTTTATAAAATTTTGACGGTACATATTTGGTTTTATTATCAATAACCCAATAGGTCTTATCTTCAATGGTATATTTTATAAAAACATCAAGACAAACTTTACCTTTTAGCAGACCAAAAAATTTACGAGAACGAATTTTTATCATTCTCAAATCATATTGTTTGCAAAAATCTGTGGTTTCTGAAAATCTACGCAAACGAACCCTAAATCCGTTTCTTTTCAACACTTCTATTAGTCTGCTTAATTTTTGAGTTTCACTAGAATGAATAGAAATATCTAGATCGTTATCCCAGGGCAGTAATCTATTTTCTCTTCGAATACCCAATAAGGTGCCACCCTCGAGCCAATAACTAATATGCTGCTGTTCAAACAATGTACAAACATCAGTTAATAATTTTTCTGCTTGAACAAGATTTTCGCCTTCTAAGGTAATATCATATGCCATAATGAGAATCTAGTTTTACTTTTTTAGCTAAAAAGAGCTAAGAATGTTGCTCTTAAATTATTACTTAAATTTTCTGGTTGCGTAATTTTTTTAATTCTTTGTACCTACTAAATACACTAAGTGCATTCAAATAGCAAATGATTAATCCTTTTTTGCCATCTAAAAAACCCAAGCGCAGAATATAGTGATTAATGAATTTATAAAAAGGCCTAAAAATAAAATGATACGCATTTGGGTCATAATTTTTTGAGAGTTCTTCGTGCGCTTTCATTTTACCATACTTAATCATTTTACCTTTATATCGTTCATAATTTTGATACGAATAATGAACTAATTTGTGTTTTAAATCGGCCACTTTACCATCAACAACTAGCGTTTCATGTACAATTCTATCTTTTGCAAAATCAACCTTACTTTTTCTAAAAAGACGAAAGTTTTTATCGCTCTGCCATCCGCTAAATCGTAAGAGTTTATTTTTAAACATAAAAGAGCGATAAAAATAATATGCGCTTATATCATTGTCTTTATCATTTATGGTATTTATGATTTCATTTTTCAGTTTGTCAGTTAATCTTTCATCAGCATCCATAAACAAAACCCAATCATTTGAAGCTTGACTCAGCGCAAAAGATTTTTGATCGGTATAATTTTTAAACTTGCGCTGTATTAATTTGACGTTCTTTCTTTTATTAATTTGTTCAACGGTACCATCTGTGCTAAAAGAATCGACTACAATTATTTCATCAGCAAAATATACATTCGTTAATACCTTGTCAATATGTTTAATTTCATTTAAGGTAATAAACACCGCAGAAATTTTATTTTTTTTCTTCCCTTGCCATACATTCTCAAAAGGTTTATTAAAAATGGCATCAATTTTTAGTTTTCTGCTGAGAGGTAATTTTCTCGATGCCTGCGGTCCATTTTCCGTAATGTATTGCTTTGCAGCTGCAATCATTCTTTCAGCTGATTGACCATCTTGATACGGATGAAATTGCTGATTGAGAGCGTTACGTTCTGCGCTAAAGGCATCTTGTTTTAAATTGTTTATGACGCTTTGTGTTAATTTTCCTTTCTCAGTTAAATTTTCCCAACGAATGTGTTTCGAAATAGTCTTATATGAAATTGCCGGTTTATTTAATAAGAGGAATTCATAAATAACTGATGAGGTATCACTGATTAAGATATCAGCGAGTATCAAAAATTTGATAATATTTTTTTCCTCTTTAAATACTATGTTTTCATGCTTTTCGCTCAAGGTTCTGTAAATTGAAATCCATTTTTCACTCATGAGATCATGAAATTTCAATAAGATGAGATACTTGGTTGAAACTGCTAAGGTTTCAATATCATTAATTAAATCAGGAGCTGATGTCAGACTTGGCGAAAAGGTTGGAGCATACAACACAATATGCGCTGTGTTATACTGCTTTAAAAGTGTCTTTTTTTCTTCAGTATATTTATTTTTTTCATAGGCATAAACATCTAGTTTTGGCCAGCCTGTTTCAATTACCTCAAAATTGTGATGCTTGTCACGTAGTTCTTTAAAACGGTTTGTAAAATACGGACCTTGGGTTAAGTACAAATCAAAATATTGACGAATTCTAAAATGTCCCTTTTTTTCGCCGGCAAGACCATGAAATATTTGGATTTTAACACCATTCAAATAATAAGGCACCTCATTTCCCGGAACAAAGATAACGTCACTTTGATACCATTGTAAATCTAAAATACTTGCGGTATGAGATTCGTTCGTGAATTTAAATTTTGAAAGTAATTTTTCAGGTACATACCAGATAAAATCTTCATTCTGTTTTGCCAAGGCATCACGAATAGGGGTCAAAATACCAAAGGCATATGCATTTTGACAAAAGAGAATAAATTTCATTTATGAAAAATAGAGTTAGCGTTTTCTAGGTCTTCTCGAAAATCCACCTCCATACAATCAAAAGCTGAAATATCAAGGGCTGCAATATTTAAATTATCTTTTTCAATGGCGAGTTCTAAAGCTCTTTCAAAATAATCTTGATCATTGCATTCTTGAAGACGTTTCACAAAAGCTTGAATGTCTTTTTTGCTAATGAAGTTAATGCCTACGGCTTCACCTAATCCGTTTTTAACAGTTTTTGAAAGCGCATTGATATAACCATCTTTTTTTAAGGTATATTTTACTTCTTCTTCTGCAACACTACTCGTATTGACCGCAACAAATGAAGCATTATTTGTAATGAAAGGTTTTAAAATGTTTAGTAAGGCATCGTCAAATACTACATCGCCATTCAACCATAGTACAGAATCATTCTTAATTTTTACAAGTGCCTTTAAGAGGCTTTTTGCTGTGTTGGTTCGATCAAAAAAGGGGTTGTAGATGTACGTAGCTTCAGGAAATTTCTCCATGATTAAGTCCTTCTTAAAACCAACTACTGTATGAATGTCATGTACATCAAAATGTTTAGAAAGGTTTTCAACTTGCATTCCCATTATGGTTTTTCCATTATTTAAGGGGGTAAGGGGTTTCGGAAAAGGGTTACCTAAACGAGAACCAATACCTGCAGCAAGTATGACAATCTTCATTATTGAATTGATTTTAGAGACTCAAAGAATAGTTATTATAGAACTAACTCATCAAATGTAAAATTAATTTAATGATTACTAAAATATAATGATTTAGACTTTTGCTTTTAAGGTTTAAGGCAGCCAATATGAACAGAAGCCTGATTTTTAAAAAAGGTATTTAGAAAGTAAAAAGCTTCTTTGATGTAGTGGTTTCAGGCTAGTTGCTTTTTGTTGTAATTCTAATTTTCTAAGTTCTCGAAAACGTTCCCAATCACCTAACGCATTTAAATAGCAAATAGTTATTCCTTTTAATCCGTCAAGAAACCCTAACCGTATAATAAAATTATAAAGAAAGGTGTAGGTCGGTTTCACAATTTGAAGTGCAAATGAAAACTTTTTGTTGTTCTGAAATGCTTCTTTGGCTTTAAGTCTTCCATAGCATACCATTTTGCCCTTATAATTTTCATAATTACGATAGCAAAAATGTGTGAGTTTTTCATTTAAAATACCTGAGGTGCCATCTATGTTTAAAGTTTCATGAACAATTCTTTTGTCTGAAAATTGAACTTTACTTTTTCTAAATAAGCGATAGTTCTTATCCGTTTGCCAACCACTAAAACGCAGATGCTCTTTTTGAAACATAAATTTTCTTCTAAACCAAAATGCCACATGTTTGGGGTTTTGATTTACGGTAGATAAAATTTCTTGTTTTAGAGGTGTTGTTACTACTTCATCAGCATCTACAAATAAAACCCAATCATGAGTTGCTTGTTTTAGGGTAAATGCCTTTTGCGCGGTATAATTTTTAAAAGGATGTTGAATTACTTTGACCTTCGGGTGGGCACACAAATATTCATAGGTACCATCAGTACTATATGAATCTACAACAATAATTTCATCAACAAATTCAATTGATTTCAGACAATTTTCGATGTATCCAATTTCATTGAATGTGATAATCAGGGCAGATATTTTTTGCTTTCGAAGCACCATAACTTATAGAGTAGGTATATTTACTATACAGAGGGTCTGGTACAATAACTTTAAAATCAGCAAAAAATTATATTATATACGTAATATATTTCTTACCTCATTTAAACAGCAACATCATATTCTCGTAAAGCATCATTTAAAGATGTCTTTTTATTGGTACTTTCTTTACGAGTTCCAATAATTAGGGCACAAGGAACTTGATAATTGCCGGCAGAAAACCGCTTTGTATAGCTACCTGGTATAACAACTGACCTTGCCGGAACCCTACCTTTCATTTCAATAGGTTCATCGCCAGTAACATCAATTATTTTTGTAGAGGCCGTTAAAACAACGTTTGCACCAAGTACAGCTTCTTTTTCAACACGAACCCCTTCAACCACAATGCAACGTGAGCCGATAAAGGCATTATCTTCAATAATAACTGGAGCCGCTTGAAGTGGTTCTAAAACACCACCAATACCAACGCCGCCACTTAAATGAACGTTTTTACCTATTTGTGCACAACTACCCACTGTAGCCCAAGTGTCAACCATAGTACCTTCATCAACATAAGCGCCAATGTTCACATAACTAGGCATTAAAATGGTTCCTTTAGAAATATAGGCTCCATGACGAGCGACTGCACTGGGTACAACTCGAATACCTTTTTCTTCATACCCTCGTTTTAAAGGAATTTTATCATGGTATTCAAAAATTCCAGCTTCTAAGGTTTCCATTTTTTGAATAGGAAAGTACATAACTACCCCTTTTTTAACCCATTCATTAATCTGCCAACCATCAGCTGTTGGTTCAGCACATCTGAGTTCGCCACTATCTAACAAATTAATAATTTCACGAATGGCATTTTGGGTTTTTTCTTCTTTGAGAAGTTCTCTGTTTTCCCATGCTTTTTCTATAATAGATCTTAGTTCAGTCATTTTTATGCTTAAAATTTTGACAAATATAAGAGGTGCATAATGAATTGCCTCAATAATTTTATAGGTATCATTGTTAAAAATAATACATAAACCTTTTTTGATATCTGATGTGGTTGCCATTTAAGATTTCATTTGTTTCTATTATATGCCACTGGTATATCCTTTCATGATACCCCTTTGCGAGTTTTTGATAAACTCTATGATC
>CAZKQM010000015.1:0-44454 GCA_964554895.1 uncultured Maribacter sp.
ACCAGGATGCAGAAGCCCTCTTTTGAGGGGCAAAAACTAACAATTTTTGATAAAATATATTACTTACCTTTTCGTTAGGAACATGAATTGCTAATAAAAGAATTATGAGAAGTTGCTTAACTATTTTAATACTTGTCTTTTTAACATCATGTTCAACCGATAAGAATGATAATGTTAATACTGGTTCAAATATTGAAGGAACATGGGTGGTCACTGAACTACAAGTTGATGATTCTTCGGCAAGTCAAGATGTATTATTTGGCGCTCAAATTTTAGATTTGTTAAACGGTATTGATTGTGAAGTTCTCGCACTTACCTTCAATAGTGATTTATCAGTTGATATAGAAGATTCAACAAGTTTTCTATTAGATAGTATTGATACTGTTTCTTTTGAAATAATTTGTCCTACTCAAACAGAAATGTCGACTAGTACCTATACTTATGATGGAGCGGTGTTGGTAATTCTTGATCAGAATCAAGAAGAAGTTTCAGTTAATGCAAGCATAGAAGGCGATTTATTAAGCATTAATGCTGCAGATCTTGATTTTTCTGATATTTTAAATGAGGGTCAACTCGTCTTCAGAAGAAAATAGGTATATTCTAAATTTTACACTTCATTGTATTGCCTCATCGTTTAGTACTTAAGGCGCAGCTTATCGTATTTTTTTGCATTTTTTTTCTATTAAACGAAAATTAGAATAGGATAACGAAGATTTTGTGCCATGATTAAAGCTACAAATACATTGCACCAAAATTTTAAAATACAGTTATGAAGTTCCCTAAGTTTTTAGCACTAATCGTCATATTTTCATTGATGTCGTGTGAGAAAGAAGAATTAAATGAAGAAGCAATTCAATTACTTAAAGGTCACTGGCATATTTGGGAATACGAGCCCAGTGCTGATAGTCCTGTAAACGAATCAATCTTAGCTAAAGAATCTATCTTACAATTGGTTGAGATAGGGTGTGACCCAATCGAATTTGATTTTAGAGATGATCGAAATGTTAAGTTTACTGACGGTATGAAGTATCTAGATGCTGCTTTTGAAGAAAATGGAGATGTACATGTGCTTTGTGCACCACAGTATGATAACAAATTTGGTAAATACAAGTTCGATTATAACAAGTTGGTTCTAGAATACGAAGACGGAGAGGTGGTTGAATTTGATACCACTATAGATGAAGATGGAAAAAAATTCGTAACCAATGTTGATGAGATATATATGAACGGTGTAAAGGTTTCAGGAAAACTAACTTTTATCAGAGAGGTTGATCACGATTAAAACATACCAAATTACCAAACATTAAAGACGGCATCTTAGCCGTCTTTTTTGATTTACTACTTCTGCTAATGCGCCTCCAACCAGTTTAAGCCTTCACCCATTTCGACATCTAAGGGTACTGCAAGGGTATATGCCCCCTCCATCTCAGATTTAACCATGGCTTTTAGTTTATCCATTTCAGGTTTGAAAACATCAAAGACCAATTCATCATGCACCTGCAATAACATTTTTGATTTGTAATTTTCTTGAGATAGCTTTTTGTGAATATTGATCATAGCTATTTTAATGACATCAGCAGCACTACCTTGAATAGGTGCATTGACAGCATTTCGCTCTGCCGCAGCCCGAACAATTGCATTACTGCCATTGATGTTTCTTAGGTATCTTCTTCTACCTAAAATAGTTTGTACATAACCATTATCACGTGCAAAATCTACTTGTTCTCCCATGTAATTACCCAATTTTGGGTAGGTTTTATAATAGGTTTCAATCAGCTCTTTAGCTTCGGTTCTTGTGAGGTCAGTTTGATTGCTCAGGCCAAAAGCAGAAACCCCATAAATGATTCCGAAATTCACAGTTTTGGCATTACTACGCTGTTCTCTTGTAACTTCTTCAAGAGGAACATTAAAAACTTTGGCTGCCGTTGAAGCATGAATATCTTCTCCATTTTTAAAGGCTTCAATCATGGTAGTTTCTTCACTCAAGGCTGCAATAATTCTTAGTTCAATTTGAGAATAATCTGCTGCAAGAAGGGTGTGATTTTCATCTCTAGGGATGAACGCTTTTCGTATTTGTCTACCTCTTGCTGTTCGAATAGGTATATTCTGTAAATTAGGGTTATTACTACTAAGTCTTCCTGTAGCTGCCACTGTTTGCATATAATCAGTATGTACACGACCCGTACTTTCTTCTACCTGTAGTGGAAGGGCATCAACATAGGTGCTTTTTAATTTTGCCAGACCGCGATAGTCTAGTACGTTTTGAATAATCGCATGGTCTTTGGCTAAATAGGAAAGTACATCTTCAGCGGTAGAGTATTGCCCTGTTTTTGTCTTTTTAGGTTTGTCAACCAATTTCATTTTGTCAAAAAGGACTTCCCCTAATTGTTTGGGTGACGCAATATTAAATGTGACACCTGCTTCATCATAGATTTTCTTTTCTAAGGATGCAATGTCGTTTGTAAGATCATCAGAAAGAGAATTCAGAAAATTCTCATCCAAATTAATCCCCTCCAATTCCATATCTGCTAAGACATGCAAAAGAGGTATTTCAATCGTATGAAATAATTCATCCGTTTTAGCTTTTGCTAATTCTGGTCTAAATTGTTGTGCTAGTTGAAAGGTAATATCTGCATCTTCAACGGCATATTCTGTTTGCTTTTCTAACGGCACATCACGCATACTCAATTGGTTTTTTCCTTTTTTACCAATGAGTTCTATGATTGAAATGGGCGAATAGTTGAGATAGGTTTCAGAGAGAACATCCATATTATGTCGCATATCTGGATTAATTAAATAATGCGCAAGCATGGTGTCAAAGAATTTTCCTTTAACCTTTATATTGTATTTATTGAGAACCTTAATGTCATATTTTAAATTCTGACCAATTTTCTCGATGCTTTCTGATTCAAAAAAAAGACGTAGTTGTTCAATGATTGCTTGAGCCTCATTTTTATCCTCAGGAAAAGGTACATAAAAACCTTTTGTTGCTTCCCAGGAAAAAGCAATACCCACTAATTCAGCCGTTAACGGATTCAAACCTGTCGTTTCTGTATCAAAACAAACTGAGGTTTGCTTCATTAAATTTTGAACAAACAATTTCATTGCCATACCAGTTGCCACACTCTGATATACATGCGATGTGTCAGCAATAGTTTTTCTTGAATTCGGTGCCTTTATCGTTCCAGGAGCCTGAGACGGGTCTGCACCAAATAATGAAAATTGTCCACCGCCAGCTTCTTGTGGTGCTGCTTTGGCCACAGGAGAACTGCCTACTGTTTTGTGAGTTTCAACAACTTCGTCAGAGAATATTTTAGTAAACTGATCTTTCAGTCTTCTGAATTCTAGTTCATCGAAAATAGTTTGAACCTTTTGAGTATCAGGCTCACACATTTCATAGTCTTTTGCATCAAAAGTCACATCAACATCAAGACTTATGGTTGCTAGTTTTTTTGAAAGCAAACCCAGTTCGCCGTTGGCTTCAACTTTTTCTTTCATCTTGCCTTTAAGTTGATCGGTGTTCGCCAAAAGTTCTTCCATTGAACCAAACTGTTCTATGAATTTTTTAGCTGTTTTATCGCCAACCCCAGGTAAACCAGGAATATTATCACTGGCATCACCCATCATGCCTAAATAATCAATGACTTGTTCTGGTTTTTGTACACCAAAACGTTTTTGTACTTCCGGAATTCCCCAAATTTCGATGCCGTTGCCCATACGCGCGGGGCGATACATGAATATGTTCTCAGAAACAAGCTGCCCAAAGTCTTTGTCAGGTGTAACCATAAAAACTTTATAATCTTCTTTCTCAGCTTGTTTTGCAAGCGTACCGATAATGTCATCAGCCTCGAAACCTTCTTTCACAATCACGGGTATGTGCATGGCTTTTAATATTTCTTGAATGTAGGGTACAGCAATTTTAATGGCATCAGGAGTCTCGTCACGATTTGCTTTGTATTCAGGAAATAGTTCAGTACGTTCAATACTGCCTCCTTTATCAAAACAAACCGCTAAATGATCTGGTTTTTCACGTTTAATCACATCAAAAAGTGAATTGGTAAACCCCATAATGGCTGAGGTGTCCATTCCTTTAGAATTTATTCTTGGGTTTTTAATCAAGGCATAGTAGCCTCTGAAAATTAATGCGAATGCATCAAGTAAAAAAAGTCTTTTTTGTTCGGCCATGGCGGGAAGTTAGAAATACGAAATTAGAACTACGAGGTTAAAATTGATAAAGTTTTTAAAAGTACGAATTGAATTGAGAAAAGAAATATGAAAAGTGGAGAAAGTCTTAAATCTTATGTCTTCAAAAAACTATCTGACGGATTATCAACATGCCCCTCTTCCGAGTACGTTCGATAGGTAAACCCGGGTTGAATGCAATAGCCACCCGTTTCTCCTTTTTTATTGATGGCAATGAAGCCAATTTGAAAGTCCGTTCGGCCTTTATTTTTTGCCATGATACGCTTTACACCTTCTTCACAGGCTTCTT
Source organism: uncultured Maribacter sp. (assembly GCA_964554895.1). Classification (GTDB taxonomy): domain Bacteria; phylum Bacteroidota; class Bacteroidia; order Flavobacteriales; family Flavobacteriaceae; genus Maribacter_C. The sequence goes on from CAZKQM010000015.1 coordinate 4,493, forward strand.
GCGGCGATTTACCTTGGCGCATTAGTTCTACAATTAAAAAACTTCCAACAGTGCGCACAACCTCTTCACCCACGCCTGTTGCTGTGGCAGCGCCAATTTCATTGTCGACAAATAAACCAGCGCCAATAATGGGCGAATCGCCAACACGACCTGCGTACTTATAACCCATTCCGCTTGTTGTACAAGCTCCGGCGATATCTCCTTTTTTATCAATAGCTAAAATGCCAATAGTATCGTGATTCTCAATATTGATGATGGGTTTATATTTTGATGTTTTTTTCCACTCTAACCATTCCTGTTTTGATTGTTCGGTAAGTAGATTGGTTTTTTCAAATCCTTGCTCATAAGCAAATTTTTCGGCTCCTTTTCCGGCAAGCATCACATGCGGCGTTTCCTCCATTACCTTTCGAGCTACCGAAACAGGACTTGCAATATTTTGCATAGCTAACACCGCACCGCAATTACCGTCTTTATCCATAATGCAGGCATCAAGAGTTACATTGCCATCTCGATCTGGTCTGCCACCAACACCTACGGTTTGATTGTTCACATCAGCTTCTTCAATCATAGCACCCTGCTGTACGGCATCTAAAGCACTGCCACCTTCTTTTAAAACGTCCCAAGCCTTTGCTGAGGCATTTTGAAAATTCCAGGTGCAAATGGTAATAGGTCTTATGGTTTGTACGGGTTTTTTGGTCATTGCTTTTTCTTCTTGACAAGAATTGACAAAAGGAACAGCAATAACTGCAGCTGCAGCCGTTGTTGAATTTTTTAGAAATTTTCTTCTTTGCATCGGTTTGGGTTGTTTATTTTTAGAGCTTTAAATATAGGTAAAATGCTAGTAGAAGTTTGCGCCAATTCATTAGAGTCTGCCCTAAATGCTGAAAAAGCAGGTGCAGACAGAATTGAGTTATGTGCTGAATTAGGAGTTGGAGGTATTACCCCTTCATACGGACTTTTAAAAAGTGTGCGTGAAAAAATTGGCATTCCTGTTCATGTTTTAATACGTCCGCGGAGCGGAGACTTTACGTATACCGAAACGGAATTTGATTCAATGTTGAATGATATTTTGGTATGTAAAGAAATTGGATTTTCAGGCGTGGTATCAGGCGTGTTGCATCAAAATTTTAGTTTAGATGTTAGCCGTACCCAACAATTAATAGATGCCGCAAAAGGTATGAAATTTACCTTTCACAGGGCTTTTGATTGGGTAAAAAATCCTGAAAAAACCCATGAAATATTAGATGCTTTAGGGGTTGATTATTTGCTTTCTTCAGGTCAAAAAGTCACAGCAGAAAGGGGTATCGACCTACTGAAAACCTTACTTAAAAAATCAAAACATTGTCAGCTAATGCCAGGTAGCGGTATTAATCCTATTAATGCAGCTAGTTTTAAGGAAAATGGCTTTAAAGCAATTCATTTATCAGGCACTAAATTGAGAACTTCCTTGTTTGAAAAACCTTCGATTTCAATGAATAGCTCTAAGTTTTTAACGGAGACCAAAACAGCTGTTTCTGATGAACAAATTTTAAGAGAAGTAATTAAGAGCGTTAAATAAAAGGTAATTCGAGTTATTTGATTTAGTTTCGAAATATATTTGCAAAAAAAATTGTAATGCTGCGTTTCGCCATAATTCTTTCAATTGTTTATATAGTTTTAGCTTTTTACGGCTATCAAGCCATTAAGACTATTTTCAAAAGTCAATGGGTTTATGCAGCCTATGTTACTTCATTTCTAATTGCTTTGGGTTATTTCTGGTATAAGATTTATGTGTATGTACCCGGCATAACCATGAGATCATCACTAGGTTTAGCCGCTGGTGTGCTGTTTGCTTTTTTGTCTCTTGCACTTGTACTATGCTTCGTTTTATTCTTTGAAGATATTTATAGGTTAGGGGTTTATGTAGTACATAAATTATTTACTTCAAGAGCTGTTGTTGAAGATAATTTAATGCCATCAAGACGCAGATTTATCAGTGCGATAGCTTTAGGTATAGGAGCATTACCTTTTGGTGCTTTGTTATACGGTATGTATAAAGGCAAGTACAATTACAAAGTTTTAAAGTATACTTTAGAATTTGATGATTTGCCCGATGCTTTTGATGGGTATCAGATTACCCAAATTTCTGATGTTCATAGCGGTAGTTTTGACGATTATGAAAAGGTAGCTTATGGTATTGACTTAATTAATAAACAAAAAAGTGATGTATTATTATTCACAGGCGATATGGTAAATAATGAGGCTAGTGAAATGGAACAATGGAAAGATTTGTTTTCAAAACTTGAAGCCAAAGATGGTAAGTATTCTGTATTAGGTAATCATGATTATGGCGATTATAAGGAATGGCATGAAAATGAACAACAACATATTCTACTAAAAAAAGAAAACTTTGAGTCCCTAAAGCGTTTACAGAAAGAAATAGGTTTTGATTTGCTATTGAATGAAAATAGATTTCTTGAAAAGGATGGCCAGCGCATTGCTCTATTAGGTGTTGAAAATTGGGGTAAAGGTGGATTTAAAAAAGCTGGAGATTTACAAAAGACGAAACAAGGAATTCGCAGTGACGATTTTAAAATTCTAATGAGTCATGACCCATCTCATTGGGAAGAACAAGTCATACCTGATGACTACAATTTTCATTTAACCTTGAGTGGGCATACTCACGGAATGCAGTTTGGTATTGAAATACCAGGGTGGTTTAAATGGAGTCCCGTAAAATGGCGTTATAAACAGTGGGCAGGTATTTATAAAGAAAAAGGACAATTTATAAATGTGAATAGAGGTTTTGGATTTATTGGATATCCGGGTCGATTTGGAATTTGGCCAGAGATTTCAGTTATAACTTTAAAGAAAAGAACAACTTAGGTGCTGTTAGTAGCCTTTAAAACAGTTGTTTCTATTTAGATTTATCATTTTTTATTACTTTTGGGTCTAATTTATTGATTTAGTTATGTCAAAATTTGGTGAACTTATTGATTTGAAAGTTCCGGTGTTGTTAGATTTTTATGCGGAATGGAATGACCAATCAACAGCTATGCATCCGGTATTGCGTGATGTTGCGGCCGCTCTTGGTGACAAGGGTAAAGTTATTAAGATTGATGTCGACAAAAACAAAGAATTATCAGAAGCACTGCGTGTTAAAGGCTTACCAACGCTTATGATCTACAAAAAGGGCGAAATGGTATGGCGTCAAAGCGGTGAACAAGATGCCAACACACTCATTGGTATTTTAAACGAATACGTTTAAGAAATTAGTCAGCTTTACTTATTAGATACACTATCGGTAATAGCTTCAGTAGATTCAATAGTATCAATTGACATACTATCTAATAGCTCTATTGTTTCTTGCATATCTGGGTCAACTTCTAAAGGTGTATCTCTAGGATTTTCAAACTGATCACCGTAAAATTTATCGAAATACTCATTGAAAATGAGTGTTTCTTTTTCAGCCCATTCGCGATCTTTATTAATCACTAAAATATCTACGAAGCTGTTATAGGTTTCCATATCACGTAATATATTTTCGCCTTGACTAATTTTTTCTTCAATAGGCAAACCATCGTAATAGTCTAAATTTTCATGAAATTTGTTACGTATGCGCAGGTATAATTCACGTGCTTTTGTGGTTTCGCCAACTTTGTAATACCCATCTATAAAAGGTTCAACAAGAGAATAAAAACCAAATTGATCAACGGGCATATTGGTCAAAGCAATTTCAATAATTTCTTTTGCCTTTTCTATTTTATTTTCTTGAATTAGTATTTCTGTTAAACGAGCAAGATTACTTCTGTAGGTAACAGCCTGAATTCTCGTTTGTGTATCATGATAAATACTTGTATCAGATGAATTTCCCCAATCCCAACTTTTAACAATGTCATACATTAAGTCAGAATCTATACGACCCATGTCAAAACCACTTTCTCTTTCAGTTTTAATAGGGACTAATTTATAGGCCAAACCATCTAATTGTAGATAGTCTTTCATCCAAATAAATTCAGCATCATCAAAACTTCCGCCTGAGAAATATATTGGACGTTTCCAATCATTATTCGCCAATATATCAAGCATCATCATGCTTTTCTTAGTAATAGCACTTGATGGTAAATCAATATCAATAAAGTCAACAATTAACTCTGTATCTTTCTCTTTTACCAAACCACTTTCTAAAACATTCTTTTTGTTTACCGGTATGCGTATGTGCGTGGTGGGGTAATACACAATGTTTTGTACGTTTTCAGAATAAGCATTTGGGTCAACTCCTGCTTTTTGAAAGTAATATTTTAGTTTCGTCTCAGGTTTGTCATCATCAACCCATTTAATAAAATCTTGAATACTCCATCTGCTTTGTGAAACTGGTCTATTAAATAGGGCATCGGCATTTTGATGGTATAAAATATCGCGTGATCCCCAGCGGTATTTTTTATGCTTAATTTGAGACGGTATGGGTTCACTTGAATAGGCTTGACGTTTCATTTGGTCAATGTACCAATCTGTCTCAAAAAGACTGGTACAAACAACTCGCACATCAGTTCGGTAATTTTCTACTTCTTGGGTGTACCAAAGCGGAAAAGTATCATTGTCGCCAATGGTAAATAATATAGCACCTGCATCTTTTTGACAAGAATCTAAATAGGCTTTGGCGGTCGATTTTGCTGTAAACCTATTTGATCGATCATGGTCGTCCCAATTTTGAAAACCCATTAAGGCAGGTACTGCTAACAAACAAATAATAGTTATTGCTGGCGCTAAAATTTTAGGTGTAATGAGTTTACGCAATTCGTCAAACAAGGCATACACGCCAAGGCCTATCCATAGTGCAAAAACATAGAAAGAGCCTACTAAAGAATAGTCGCGTTCACGCGGTTGAAATATATACGGATTTGTATAAAACTGTATCGCTAAGCCTGTAAAAAGAAAGAATACTAGAAGCACCCAAAACTGTTTTGGGTTTTTAGAAATTTGAAAAACAAGACCAATTATACCCAAAAGTAAAGGTAAGAAGTAGTAGGTATTTCGACCTTTGTTGTTTTCAACATCACTTGGTAAATTTTCTTGACTTCCCAATCGAATACTATCGATAAAATCAATACCACTAATCCAATTTCCATTGTTGTTCATTCTACCTTGAACATCATTTTGTCTGCCGGCAAAATTCCACATAAAATAACGCCAGTACATGTATCCGAATTGAAAATCAACCATGTATACAATATTGTCCCATAATGATGGCGGCAACACTTCTACGTAGTCATCATCTTCATTAATTCTTTTGATAAAATTAATGTAATCAGCCTCATCTAAATCGCCACTTTCATAGGCTTCATCTACCTTGTTTAATGTTTCTTGAAGTTCTGCATTTCGTTTAATCATTTTCAATTTTAACCTGCCGTAATATTTCATGTAATTTTCGGCATGTTGGGTACTCCACAAACGGGGTAAGAATCCTACATGGTCTTCATGTGGGCTAGGTGATGCATCTTTGTAATAATTGACGATGACATATTTGCCTAATTCTTCATCGCGTTCATACTTGGGCTTGTCATCTTTGTTTTTGCCTTGTGGGGCAAATAAGTCTGAATAGTAGGCGCCGTAAACTGGGCTATCAACACCGGGGTATTGCTCACGGTTATAATACGCCAAGAGTGCTCTAGCATCTTCAGGATTATTTTCATTAATGACTACTTGGGCATTGGCGCGAATGGGTAACATAATCCATGAAGAAAAACCTAAGAACAAAAACATCAGGCAAAGCACAATGGTATTTGCTGTGCGATACTTATTTTTTCTGGTGTAATTGAGTCCGAAGTAAAAACTAGCAATGAATAAGAGTCCAATAATAATGGATCCTGAATTGAAAGGTAAACCAATATTATTTACAAAAAATACTTCGCCCCATCCAAATAGTTGCAGCACATAGGTAAGTGAGAACTTGTAAACCAACATTAAAATTGCGACTACAACTACATTAGCTACTATAAAGTTTTTGATTGTGGTTGTTTTATAGGTTTTAAAGTAATAAAGTAGACCAATTGAAGGTATGGCCAAGAAGCCCATAAACTGAATACCAAAAGTTAAACCAACCACAAACGATATTAAAATTAACCATTTATTGCCACGAGGGTTGTCAAGGTTGTCCGTCCATTTAAGGCCTAACCACAGCAATAAAGCCATAATCAAACTTGCCATTGAATAGACCTCAGTTTCAACCGCATTAAACCAGAAGCTATCAGAATACGTAAAAGCAAGACTACCCACTAAACCACTACCTAAAACAGCAATTGCTTTACTGTTGGTCAAGGGTTCAGCTTTTGAAATTAGTTTTCGTGTAAGGTTGGTAATCGTCCAAAACATGAAAAGAATAGTAAAGGCACTCGAGGCACCTGAAACAAAATTGACCATTCTTGCGATTTGATCATCAGCAAAAGCAAACATGGCGAAAAAAGCACCAATCATTTGTAATAAAGGTGCTCCTGGCGGGTGGCCAACTTGTAATTTAGATGAAGTGGCTATGTATTCGCCTGCATCCCAAAAACTACTTGTGGGTTCAACAGTGATGAAGTATGTAACCAGGGCAATAAAAAAAACGACCCACCCAAAGATTGAGTCCCATTTTTCGAAATTTTTTGAAAACATGCAGTGAATTGTTAATTCGAAGAACGAATTTACTAATTTTAATAGTTAAGTCTCTTTCTTTTTTACAAAGGTTTAACAGCAAAAGAATATGCGTTAAACATGGTTGATGATCAGGTATTGCAATCAAAAATATTTGTATAGAAAAAATGTTTGTGCAAACCAAAGTTTGTTTTAAATTTGCAGGCTCAATTGTTCAAGAAAAGTTTAACGAAGGTTTTGCTTGTAACAATTTGAAATTGGCCCATGGTGTAATTGGCAACACTCCGGTTTTTGGTACCGTCATTCAAGGTTCGAGTCCTTGTGGGCCAACAAAAATCCCGATATGAAAATATCGGGATTTTTTATTTTTTCACATCTGAAGAATCACTCACCAGCCCTTTCAATGTTATTTTCAGTGTTTTCATGCGATGAAGAATTAGAAAGTTCTGAACTTTCACTAGCCTCATGCAAAGCATCTTCAGCTTCATTTCTAGCTAAAACTTCTTCATCGATTTCATCAAGCATGGTGCCCATTTTCTTTTTGTCTTTAATCATCGCCCAAGTCATTACCAAACTCGTTACGATGATGACAAAAAGTAAGATACCCGATTCAAATTCTGCTACTTCCGCTTGTTTCGGGATGGCATAAAATAAGAGAACCGTTATCAATCCACGGGGAGCAATAAAGAGTTGAGGTTGAATATCACTTCCTACAAAGACGCGTAATATAATCCAGCGTATTATATAAATCGATGCAATAATCAATACACTCACAATAGCTACGTTTACGCTAAGTAGTGAAGACAATACTATGGTAATTCCGAAGATTACAAAAAAGAAAGTTCGCACTACAAATGCTGTTTCTAAGGTAATGATGTGTAGTTCATGATATAATTGGTGAATACGCTCTTCGGCCAAGAAAACCTTTGTTTTGCCAGGAAAGAAGAGGTTGACGTTTTTTACAATGAGACCAAAAATTAAAATGATAATTAAAGAAGATAAATGCATTTTTTTTCCGATGGCATAGAGTAAAAGAAGTACAGCAATTAATAGAAAAAGTTTAGCCTGACTTTTTATGCGTTGAAAAACTAATATTATAGCGTAACTAGCTATGATTGCAATGGCAATGGTAATACCTAGATTAATAGAGAAACCAGCAAAACCACCTCCTTCTTCAGGGTTTAAACCACCTGCTAAGAAGTAAAATAACATGATGCCGAAAATATCAGAAAAGGTGCTTTCATAAATATGAAACTCCTTTTTTGATTCAATTAAACCACCAACACTGGGTATAATAATGGCACTTGATAATATCGATAAGGGGGTTGCATATAACCAGGCCGATTGCATGCTCATGCCCTCAATGAAATAATTCAAAATCAGTGCTGCGACATAGGTAGAAGCGAGTAAACCAATCAAAGCAATCGCCATTGATTTTAAAATAGGAATTATTTTATCGCGTTTCAATTCTAGTTCTAGCGCCGCTTCAAGAACAATCATAATCAAACCTACGGTGCCTAAAATTTCAAGTGACCCACCAAATTCAGGAACATTGGGTGCAAATAAGTCTAAGGCTAACTTAATAACGACACCCAGTACAATAAGCATTAAAACTGACGGAATGTTCGTTTTTTTAGAGATGCCATTGAACCAAAAAGAGAGGACAACAATTATCGATGCGGCGATTATCAGATTGTATGAGGAAAAAATTTCCATAATAAAGTTGGTTTTAGATTTCTAAAAATAAGAATTCGTAATCGTTTTTTTATTTAGGAAGTAAATTATTTTAAATCAGCTACGGATTTTCATTTTAAATAGGAGATTTTGAAAACAAATACATGCCTTAATCTTCTTGTCAAGATCAAGAAAATTCATATATTTGCATCACTGAAAGAATAGAATTATTCATGAGGGGACCTTTTTTAAGTCCTCTTTTTTTATTCCTATACTTATGTTGAAGCATAAAGTAATGACATTATTGAATGAGGCTTTAGAAGAAGATCAGTCATTATTTTTGATTGATTTTTCAATGTCATTAGACAATAGTATCAAGGTAATAATTGATGGTGATCAAGGTGTTACTGTTCAAGATTGCATGAAAATAAGTCGAGCCATTGAACACAATCTTGATCGTGAAGAAGAAGATTTTTCTTTAGAAGTTGCCTCTGCAGGAGCGGCAGCACCAATGGTACTGCCAAGGCAGTATAAGAAAAACCTAGGTCGAAAATTGAAAGTAAAAACAGAAAACGATACGTTTGAAGGTAATTTAACAAATGCCACTGAAAACGGAATTATTCTAGAATGGAAAGCACGAGAGCCTAAACCCATAGGCAAGGGTAAAGTGACAGTTCAGAAAAAGCAAGAAATAGATTTTTCTGAAATCAAGGAAGCAAAAGTTGTATTAAAATTTTAACGGTAATAAACTCATGGAAAACATTGCATTAATCGAATCATTCTCTGAATTCAAAGATGATAAGTTCATTGATAGGGTAACATTGATGGCGATTTTGGAAGACGTTTTTAGAAATGCGCTAAAAAAGAAATTTGGATCTGATGATAATTTTGACATTATTATCAACCCAGATAAAGGCGATTTAGAAATTTGGAGAAACCGAATTGTTGTAGAAGATGGAGAAGTAGAAGAGCCTAATGAAGAAATCTCACTTTCAGAGGCAAGAAAAATTGAACCTGATTTTGAAGTGGGTGAAGATGTGTCTGAAGAAGTAAAATTGATGGATTTAGGAAGAAGAGCAATTTTGGCATTACGTCAAAATCTTATTTCAAAAATTCATGAGCATGACAATACTACCATTTATAAGCAATTTAAGGATTTAGAAGGCGAAATTTATACTGCTGAAGTTCATCACATTAGACATAAAGCTATCATTTTATTAGATGATGAAGGCAATGAAATAATCTTGCCAAAAGATCGTCAAATTCCTTCTGACTTTTTTAGAAAAGGTGATAACGTTAGAGGTATTATTGAAAGTGTTGAATTGAAAGGAAATAAGCCTGCCATTATAATGTCAAGAAGCTCGCCTAAGTTTTTAGAGCAGTTGTTCTTTCAAGAAATTCCTGAGGTGTTTGACGGCTTAATAAGCGTCAAAAAAGCGGTTCGTATACCTGGTGAGAAGGCCAAGGTGGCTGTTGACTCATACGATGACCGTATTGACCCGGTAGGTGCATGTGTAGGTATGAAAGGTTCGCGTATTCACGGTATTGTTCGTGAATTGGGGAATGAAAACATTGATGTAATTAACTGGACAAATAATCCGCAGTTAATGGTCACAAGAGCATTGAGCCCCGCAAGAGTTACTTCAGTTAAGTTAAATGACGAAAAAATGACCGCTCAGGTGTATTTGAAACCAGAAGAAGTCTCAAAAGCCATTGGTCGAGGTGGTCACAATATTAGGTTAGCAGGTCAATTGACCGGATATGAAATTGATGTATTTAGAGAAGGTGTTGAAGAAGATGTAGAATTAACAGAGTTTTCTGATGAAATAGATGCGTGGATTATTGAAGAATTTAAGAAAATTGGTATGGATACTGCAAGAAGTGTTCTTGAGCAAGATGTTGAAGATTTAATAAAGCGTACCGATTTAGAAGAGGAAACAATAGCCGAAGTTGTACGAATCTTAAAAGCAGAATTAGAAGAATAACTATATATTAGCACAAGTTTTGACCTTTGGGTTAAGAACGGCAAAAAGTATTTATGGCAGAAATTGCAAAAATCAGGCTTAATAAGGTACTTCGGGAACTTAATATTTCCTTAGACCGAGCTGTGGACTTTCTTTCGTCAAAAGGGCACGAAATTGAAGCGCGTCCTACCACCAAAATTTCAGAAGAAATTCATCAAGTACTTTTAGATGAATTTCAAACAGATGCAAGTAAAAAAGTTGCCTCTAAAGAAGTTGGCGAAGAAAAGCGAAAAGAAAAAGAAGCCATAAGAATTCAACTTGAACAAGAGCAAGAAGAGCGAAGATTAGCTCGTGAACAACGTACCGCAAGAACCGAGGTGATAAAAGCCAAGGCAGAATTATCGGGTCCTAAAACGGTTGGTAAAATTGATTTAGACCCAAAAAAGAAGGAAAAGAAAGCAGAAGGTGCTGAAAAAGTTGTAGAAGAAATAGTTGAAGAAACAAAGCTTGTAACGCAAGATGCACCAGTTGTTGAAAAAGAAGCCTCTGAAGCGGTTAAAGAGCCTAAGGCTGAGCCAGAAGTAAAGGTGCAAACACAATATCAAAAGCTTTCAGGGCCGAAGATAATGGGTGATAAAATCGATTTAACTAAGTTCGATAAACCCAAGAAAAAGAATGAAGAGGCTAAACCTGAAACTTCAAATGATCGTAAGAAAAAACGAAAGCGTATTGTTAGCAATAATAATGGCAACCGTAGTGGTGGTAAAGGAAATGCTCGAGGTGGGCAAGGAGGTCGCAAAGGAGGGCAAAGATTTGGAGCTCCAAAAGTTGAGCCTTCTGAAGAAGATGTTCAAAAGCAAGTACGTGAAACCCTAGAAAAGCTTCAAGGTAAACGAAAAAAGGGTAAGGGTGCCAAATACAGAAGAGATAAAAGAGATCAGCATAGAATGCAGACTGAAGCAGATGCTGAACTTCAAGAAATTGAAAGCAAAACGCTTAAAGTTACTGAGTTCGTAACTGCAAGTGAAATGGCTACCATGATGAATATTACCACAACTGAGGTAATTTCTGCCTGTATGTCTTTAGGTATTATGGTAACCATGAATCAAAGATTAGATGCTGAAACACTTTCAATAGTTGCTGATGAATTTGGGTATGAGGTTGAATTTGTAACTGCTGAAATTGAAGAGGCTATTGAGGAGGTGGTAGATGCACCAGAAGATTTAAAGCATCGTGCACCAATTGTAACGGTTATGGGTCATGTGGATCATGGTAAAACTTCGTTACTTGATTATGTGCGTAAGGCGAATGTTATTGCCGGTGAGAGTGGGGGTATTACCCAGCATATTGGGGCTTACGGCGTACAATTAGAAGATGGTCAAAAAATTACATTTTTAGATACCCCAGGTCACGAGGCGTTTACGGCAATGCGTGCTAGGGGTGCTCAAGTGACAGATATTGCAGTAATTGTAATTGCTGCTGATGATGATATTATGCCTCAAACTAAAGAGGCAATTAGTCATGCTCAGGCCGCAGGGGTGCCTATTGTTTTTGCGATTAATAAAATTGATAGACCCACTGCAAATCCAGATAAAATAAAAGAAGGTTTAGCTAATATGAATCTTATGGTTGAAGATTGGGGTGGTAAAATACAATCTCATGATATTTCAGCCAAAACAGGTGATGGCGTAAAAGAATTATTAGAAAAGGTGCTTTTAGAAGCTGAGCTTCTTGAATTAAAAGCCAATCCAAATCGTTCAGCATCAGGTGCTGTTGTTGAAGCTTTCTTAGATAAAGGTCGTGGTTATGTTTCAACCATACTAGTTCAAAACGGAACCTTGAAAATAGGAGATTATGTTTTAGCAGGTACCAATAGTGGTAAAATTAAAGCTATGCATGATGAACGTGGTAAGGAAGTTTACGAAGTTGGTCCCGCAACGCCAATTTCAATTTTGGGATTAGATGGTGCACCGCAAGCAGGTGATCGCTTTAATGTCATGACTGATGAAAGAGAAGCGAAACAAATTGCAACCAAACGTTCTCAATTACAACGTGAACAATCGGTACGAACACAGCGCCATATTACACTTGATGAAATAGGTAGACGTATCGCTCTAGGTGATTTCAAAGAATTGAATCTTATTTTGAAAGGAGATGTTGATGGTTCAGTTGAAGCCTTGACAGATTCATTCCAAAAGTTATCTACAGATGAAATTCAAGTTAATATTATTCATAAAGGAGTAGGAGCAATTACAGAATCTGATGTGCTGTTAGCGTCGGCTTCTGATGCCATTGTTATTGGGTTTAACGTGAGACCAATGGGTAATGCGAGATCCATTGCTGATAAAGAAGAAATTGATATCAGAATGTACTCGATCATTTACGATGCGATTAATGATTTGAAGGATGCGATGGAAGGTATGTTATCTCCTGAAATCAAGGAGGAGATTACAGGTACTGCTGAGATTAGAGAAACCTTTAAGATTTCTAAAGTTGGTACTATTGCGGGCTGTATGGTAACCATTGGTAAGATATTCAGAAACTCCGGCATACGATTAATTAGAGATGGCGTGGTAATCTTTACAGGTGAATTAACCTCTTTAAAGAGATTTAAAGATGATGTCAAAGAAGTGGCTAAAGGATATGATTGCGGATTGCAAATTAAAAACTACAATGATATCAAGATTGGCGATATTGTAGAATCTTTCCAAGAAGTTGCTGTAGCCAAAAAATTGAAATAGAAAATTACTTTCTCCTAAGTACGGAAAAATGTAAAATAATGATCAAAAAAAATCGACCTAACGGGTCGATTTTTTTGGTTTTAATAACATTGCATTCGGATACTTTTTTCTTACCTCGCTGAATTTTCGCTCGGCATCAAGTTTTGATTTAAATCTTCCGGCACGAACCCTATAGGTTGGTGAATCAAAATCTACTCGAGAATATAAATTTGGAAAATCAATTTCAAAATCAGATTTTATTTTCATTGCTTGATCATGAGAACCAAATCCCACTTGAATTCTATAATATTCATTGCTCTTATTGTATTCCTTATAGATATCTAATAAGGCAACAATTTTTTCGTCTTGTTCTATCTGTATATCTCCTTCTTGTGCATGAATAAAAAGTGCACTAAAAAGAAATAATATGAGTAATTTGAATGCTTTCATGTGTATCGGTAATTATTAATTAAATCAAGCTTTACAAAAGTAAATTATTAAAAATAAAAGACGTAAGCTGCTGGTTATTTAGAACTATTATAAATTATAAATTATCAATACGTTAAGATTTTAAAAATAACGGCTATGTCGTATTTTTGCACTCGATTTAAGTGCTGATTTTTGGGTTCAACTACCTACATAGTGAAACAATCATGCCAAATCAAGATTGAAATATTCTATTTATGAAAAAGGTTACATACCGCGATCACGTTTCTAAAGTTTTAGGTATCAGTCTCATAGTTTTTCTACTCTCTTCAATATCTGTATTTGCTCAAGCGGAACCTGCTTCTGATGCAGCTGGTGGTGATGTGAAAAAAGGAAAAGCATTATTCAATGTCAACTGTGCGGCATGTCATAATTTAAAACGAAAAAGTACAGGGCCGAATCTTTACAAAGTTGAAGAGCGTTTAGCTGAAGATGAAGGTTTGGACCGTGAATGGTTATATGCTTGGATTAGAAATAGCGCGGGTGTAATCAAGTCAGGCGATGCTTACGCGAATAAAATATATGCGGAGTACAACCAAACGGCAATGACTGCTTTTCCTACGCTTTCAAATGAAGATATTGATAATATTTTGGCGTATACGGCTGAAGAACCAGCTGTGCCAGTTGTTGAAAATCCCACTAATGGCGATGTAGTACAGCAACAGGGGCTCTCAAATGAGTTAATTCTCGGTGCCTTAGCCTTGGTTTTTGGCATTTTGGTGTTTATGTTGATTTCAGTTAACAAATCACTGAAGCAGGTCATGAAAGCTAACGGTGTTGAAATTGAAGAGGATGGCAAAAAATTACCCATTTGGAAAGCTTTTGCTAAAAATCAATTTTTGGTTTTATGTTCTGTAATTTTCTTATTACTTGCCAGTGGTTATTTCGCTTATGGTTGGATGATGCAAGTAGATGTCAATCAGGGGTATGCACCCATTCAGCCAATTCACTATTCTCACAAAATTCATGCTGGCGATAATAAGATTGAATGTAAATATTGTCATTCATCTGCAAGAAAGTCGAAACATTCAGGCATTCCATCATTGAACGTTTGTATGAATTGTCATAAATCAATTGTAGAATATACAGGTACGCCTGGTGTAGCACCTTCAAAAGAAGATTTAGCAAAAGGGTATACCAATGAGTTTTACTCAGCGCAAATTGATTCTCTGTATAGTGCCGTTGGTTGGGATAAAGACAATCAAAAATATACAGGTAAGAGTAAACCTGTGGAGTGGATTAGAATTCATAACCTACCTGATTTTGTGTATTTCAATCACTCGCAACACGTTGAGGTGGCAGGTGTTGAATGTCAAACATGTCATGGTCCTGTTGAAGAAATGGAAATCATGGAGCAACATTCGTCATTAACTATGGGTTGGTGTATCAATTGCCACCGTGAGACTAATGTTAAGGTTGAGGGTAATAAATACTATGAAAAAATTCACGCAGAATTGTCGAAGAAGTACGGTGTAGAGAATCTGACGGCTGCCCAAATGGGTGGTTTAGAGTGTGGAAAGTGTCACTATTAATATATCAAAGCAGCTAATTACAGAGATAAGGTATGGCATCGAATAAAAAATATTGGAAAAGCGAGGCGGAGTTAAATCCTAACGATTCCATTGTTGAGAGGCTAAGACAAAATGAGTTTGTTGAGCAAATTCCCGTTGATGACTTTTTAGGCGATAAAGAAAGTTTAGAATCGTCAAGTACAAACAGAAGAGATTTCCTTAAGTACGTTGGTTTTAGTACGGCAGCTGCTTCTTTAGCGGCATGTGAAGGTCCTGTTGTGAAGTCCATTCCTTATGTTATTGCTCCTGAAAATATAGTGCCTGGTGTAGCAAATTATTATGCGACTACTATTGCTAATGGTTTTGACTTTGCTAGTATTTTAGTTAAAACACGTGAAGGTCGTCCAATTAAAATAGAAAATAATGATCGTGCTAAGGTGGGCGGGGCTTCGAATGCAAGAATTCAGGCTTCAGTCTTGTCTTTATATGATAGTACACGTTTGCAAGGGCCATCATCTAATGGAGAGAATGTTGAATGGGGCGCGCTTGATGCCGCTGTAAAATCAAAAATAAATGCCCTTAAAGGTTCAGGAAAACAAATTGCCTTGTTGACTCAAACCTATGCAAGTCCCTCAACCTCAAGACTAATCGCTGAATTTAATGCAGCGAATGAAAATGTCAATCATGTAACCTATGATGCCATAGCTGAAGATGCAGCCTTAAATGCTTTTGAAGCAAAGTACGGGCAACGTGCGTTAGCAGATTATGATTTTGAAAAGGCTGATGTGATTGTTTCTTTTGGTGCTGATTTCTTGTCTGATTGGCAAGGGGGTGGTTACTCAAGTGGGTATTCAAAAGGACGTGTTCCAAAGAACGGTAAAATGTCAAGGCATGTTCAGTTTGAAGCAAATATGTCTTTAACAGGTGCAAATGCTGATAAACGTGTGGCTTTAACACCCTCACTTCAAAAAATTGCATTAGGGCAGTTGTATTCTAAATTAAGTGGTAATGGTATTAAAGGTGATCTTTTAGGTAAAACACAAACTGCTTTAGATTCAGTTGTAGCACAAATAAATAAAAACCGAAGTAAAGCAGTAGTTGTATCAGGTATTGATGATGTAAATGTACAGGCGGTAGTTTTGGCTATTAATGAGCTGCTCGGTAGTGAGGCCTTTATACCTTCACAACCACGTTTAGTGCGACAAGGAAACGCAAAGGAAGTTGTTTCTTTGATTGAAGCTATGAATGCTGGTAAAGTAGGACTTTTGATTACCGATGGTGTAAACCCAATGTTTAGTCTACCAAACGCAGCTGATTTCAAATCAGGATTAGCGAATGTTGATTTGTCTGTTGCTTTTTCAAGCAACAAAAATGAAACTACACAAGAAACTACGTTTGCAGCAGCCTCAAATCATTATTTAGAATCTTGGGGCGACACTGAAATTAAAAAAGGTCATTACAGCTTAATGCAGCCTACAATTTCAGAGCTTTTTGATACACGTCAGTTTCAAACTGCCTTATTAAATTGGTTAGGTAGTGATAAAAGTTATTATGATTATATAAAAGATACTTGGAGTTCATCAATTTTAGGTGGTGCCAGTTGGAATCAAGCACTTCAAGATGGAGTTTTCAATGAGGCAGTTAATATGGCTGACCCTGAAATCATGGTTTCAAATGCAAATGGTAAAGAAAGCGAAGAAGTAATGGTTTCTAATTCATCAATTGCTGGTGCCGTAAATAGTTTGGCAAATGCAAGTGCTGACGGAATGGAGTTGGTTCTGTATTCTAAGGTGGGTATGGGAGACGGCCAGCAGGCAAGTAACCCATGGCTGCAAGAGTTTCCAGATCCTATTACTCGTGTTTCTTGGGGTAACTATGTAACGGTTTCTAAAAGTGATGCAGCGCGTTTAGGTTTCGAAAATAAAAATGTAGCGAACGGTGGTTTAAACGGTAGCTATGCAAAATTGACTGTTAACGGTGTTGCTATTGATAAGGTACCTGTAATAATTCAACCAGGTCAAGCTAAAGGTTCTGTAGGCATGTCTTTAGGATATGGTAAAAAAGCAGGCATGAAAGCTGAGATGATAACGGGTGTTAATGCATACTCGTTGTATCAAGGCATGACTAATATACAAGCTGTAAAGATTGAAAAAGTAGCAGGTGAGCATGAATTTGCATGTATTCAGTTGCATAAAACCATGATGGGTAGAGGCGATATTATTAAGGAGACTACCTTAGAAATATTTAATACGAAAGACCATTCAGAATGGAATCATGTTCCTGTGGTTTCTTTAGACCATCAAGAAGTACCGGCAACATCAGTAGATTTATGGGAAAGTTTTGATCGTTCAATCGGTCATCATTTCAATATGTCAATTGATTTAAATGCGTGTACGGGTTGTGGGGCATGTGTGATTGCATGTCATGCTGAAAATAATGTACCTGTAGTAGGTAAAGAAGAGGTTAGAAAATCAAGAGATATGCACTGGTTGCGTATTGATAGATATTATTCTTCTGAAGATTCATTTGCTGATGATAATCAAAAGAAAAATGATTTTGACGGACTTACTGGTGATAAAGGTTCTTTAGGAGGTTTTGGTGAGTTAGAAGACCCGTCTGCTAATCCGCAGGTAGCTTTTCAGCCTGTAATGTGTCAACATTGCAACCATGCACCATGTGAAACAGTTTGTCCGGTTGCAGCAACATCACATGGGCGTCAAGGGCAAAATCAAATGGCATATAACCGTTGTGTGGGTACAAGATACTGTGCGAATAACTGTCCGTATAAAGTACGTCGTTTTAACTGGTTCTTATATAATAACAATGACGAGTTTGATTTTCATATGAATAATGATTTGGGTAAAATGGTGGTAAATCCTGATGTGAATGTTCGTTCACGGGGGGTTATCGAAAAATGCTCAATGTGTATTCAAAAAACACAGAAAACAATTCTTGACGCGAAGCGTGATGGAAGATTGATTCAAGACGGAGAATTTCAGACGGCTTGTTCATCAGCCTGTTCAAATGGTGCTATTGTCTTTGGTGATGTCAATGATAAAGATAGTGCTGTTGCAGAATTGAAAGAGAATGATAGAATGTACCATTTATTAGAACATGTGGGTACAAAACCAAATGTATTTTATCAGGTAAAAGTGAGAAATACAAACGAAGCATAAGGAATACAATTAAGAAAGTAACTATAATAAGATTTTATGGCGTCGCATTACGAAGCACCTATAAGAAAACCTCTAGTAACTGGAGATAAAGGCTACCATGATGTAACCGTGGATATCGCTGCTCCGGTTGAAGGCAGGGCTGATAAACAATGGTGGATTGTTTTTTCAATCGCTTTAGCTACATTTCTTTGGGGAGTAGGTTGTATTATTTATACCATATCAACAGGTATTGGTACTTGGGGTTTGAATAAAACCGTAAACTGGGCCTGGGATATTACCAACTTTGTTTGGTGGGTAGGTATTGGTCACGCAGGTACTCTGATTTCAGCAGTTCTTTTACTTTTCCGTCAGAAATGGAGAATGGCGATTAACCGTTCTGCAGAGGCGATGACTATCTTTTCGGTTATTCAAGCAGGATTGTTTCCGATTATTCACATGGGACGACCATGGTTGGCATATTGGGTATTACCAATACCGAATCAATTTGGTTCACTCTGGGTAAACTTTAATTCGCCATTGCTTTGGGATGTATTTGCGATATCAACCTATTTATCGGTTTCATTGGTTTTTTGGTGGACTGGTTTATTGCCTGATTTTGCGATGTTACGTGACCGTGCGATTCTTCCATTCCAAAAGAAAATATATAGCCTTTTAAGTTTTGGATGGAGCGGTCGTGCAAAAGACTGGCAACGTTTTGAAGAAGTATCATTAGTCTTGGCTGGTTTGGCTACACCTTTGGTACTTTCGGTGCATACCATCGTATCATTTGATTTTGCGACCTCGGTAATACCAGGTTGGCATACCACGATATTTCCACCATATTTTGTGGCAGGGGCGATATTCTCAGGTTTTGCCATGGTTAACACTTTATTGATAATCATGCGTAAAGTATGTCACTTAGAAGATTATATTACGGTACAGCATATTGAATTAATGAACATTGTAATTATGATTACGGGTTCAATTGTTGGTTGTGCGTATATCACTGAACTTTTCATGGCTTGGTATTCAGGTGTTGAATATGAGCAGTATGCCTTCTTGAACAGAGCAACTGGTCCTTACTGGTGGGCATATTGGGCAATGATGACCTGTAACGTATTCTCGCCACAATTCATGTGGTCTAAAAAACTACGTACAAGTATTATGTTCTCCTTCGCCATTTCAATAGTGGTAAACATAGGTATGTGGTTTGAGCGTTTTGTGATTATTGTAACCTCATTACACAGAGATTATCTTCCTTCTTCTTGGACGATGTTTTCTCCAACCTTTGTTGATATTGGAATATTCTTGGGCACTATCGGATTCTTCTTTGTATTGTTCTTATTATACGCAAGAACCTTCCCTGTAATTGCTCAAGCAGAAGTAAAATCGATTTTGAAATCATCAGGTGAACGCTACAAAAAACTAAGAGATGCTGGTCAACCCTTATATACTATAGAAGGTAAAAAGAAGGTTGCTTCAGCTCCAAAAGCAAAGAAAGCTGTAGCTCCTAAGAAAGCAGCACCAAAAAAGGTTGATGGTGGAGCTTCAACGCTATTAAGCTCCTTAGGAACTTTTGATGCTTCAAAGGATACTGCTGATGATTTAAAATTGGTCAAAGGTATTGGACCGAAGATGGAACAGACTTTAAACGAAATTGGAATTTTCAAATTTGCTCAGGTTAGTAAAATGACCGGTAAAGAATATGATTTGTTAGATTCATTAACGGGTGCTTTTCCAGGAAGAGCGCAGCGTGATGATTGGGCGGGTCAGGCTAAAAAATTAAATAAATAGATATGGCATCTAAAGTAATTCAAGCCTTTTATAATGATGATGATATTTTGATGCATGCCGTTAAAAAGGTAAAAGCAGCAAAGCATCATATTGAAGAAGTGTATTGCCCGTTTCCGGTTCACGGTTTAGACAAAGCCATGGGTCTTGCGCCAACGCGCATAGCGATTACCTCTTTTATGTATGGTTGTGTAGGTCTAACTGTAGCAGTGTTGATGATGAATTTCATCATGATAAAAGATTGGCCCCAAGATATTGGTGGTAAACCGAGTTTTAGTTACATTCAAAACATGCCAGCCTTTGTTCCTATCATGTTCGAGCTGACCGTATTTTTTGCCGCGCACTTAATGGTTATTACTTTTTATTTAAGAAGTAGATTATGGCCGTTCAAAGAAGCTGAAAATCCAGATCCACGTACTACTGATGATCATTTTGTAATGGAAATTGAAGTACATGGTAATGAAAAGGAGCTAACAGATTTGTTATCAGAGACGGGTGCAGTTGAAATTAATTTTGCAGAAAAAAACCTTCATTAAGTATGAAAAGTTTTAAAAACATAGTGATTGTATGGGCTTTACTTGTCTTCTGTGCTTCATGCCAAGATAAATCAAAGCCTAATTACCAGTACATGCCTAATATGTATGAATCAGTAGGATATGAAACATACGACGAAAAAATGCTTAACGGTATTGAAGCGAGAACGCCTGTAGAGGGTACGGTAAATCGTGGATGGTTACCCTACGAAATTGAGAATACCCCAGAAGGTAAAGAAATAGCGCGTTTAATGACGAGCCCGCTTGATACCTTGATGGTTGAAAAAAATTTAACAGCTGGTGCCGAAATGTACGCTATCTATTGTGCCATTTGTCACGGTAATAAAGGAGATGGACAAGGCACTTTGGTAAAAAGAGAAAAAATTCTTGGTATACCAAGTTATGCTGATCCTGCAAGAAATATTACTGTAGGTACATCATTTCATACGGTACAATACGGTTTGAATAATATGGGGTCATATGCCTCTCAAATGAGCACTGAAGAAATGTGGCAGGTTTCTGAGTATGTGATGAAGCTGAAACAAGATTTAACAAAATAATACATAGAATACAGATATGTACACGATTTCGAACAAATTGAAAATAGGTTCCATTATTTTAATGATAATTGGAGTGGTGGGTATTGTTTCTGGTTTTCTGTCTATGCCCGGAACTGTTAAAGAAGCTAAAGAAATGGTTGCTGCACATGATGATGGTCATGGTGCAGGGCACGGTGAAGCAGCTGCACATGGCAATGAAAGTCATGGCGGTGAGCACGCAATGTCGGCTGCAGAGCATGATGAGCATGTGTTTCATCAATTACAGAACAAACCTTGGGCTGCATTATACGTAGCGGCATTTTTCTTTTTCATGATTGCCTTAGGGGCGTTGGCTTTTTATGCAATTCAAAGGGCTGCGCAGGCAGGTTGGTCGCCATTGCTATTTCGAGTGATGGAAGGTATTACCTCATACATAGTACCGGGTGGTATTATTGTGTTTGTTATACTAGTACTTTCTGTTATGCACATGAATCATTTATTCGTTTGGATGGATCCTGAGGTAGTTGCTCATGACCCTATTTTACAAGGTAAAAAAGGGTATTTGAATACTACTTTCTTTTTGATTCGTGCTGCTATTTTTCTCGCAGGTTGGATAGGCTATCGTGAGTACTCGAGAAAATTATCCTTAGCACAAGACAATTCTGATGATGATTCTAATTTTAAATTGAACTTTAGAATATCTGCCGGATTCTTAGTCTTTTATTTAATTTCAGAATCTATTATGTCTTGGGATTGGATTATGAGTGTTGACCCTCATTGGTTCAGTACCTTATTTGGGTGGTATGTATTTGCTAGTATGTTTGTTTCAGGCATTACGGTTATTGCCATGGTAACAATCTATTTAAAATCGAAAGGCCATTTAGAACAGGTGAACGATAGTCACATTCACGATTTGGCGAAATTCATGTTTGGTATTAGTATTTTCTGGACCTACCTATGGTTCTCTCAATTCATGTTGATTTGGTATGCTAATATACCTGAAGAGGTAACTTATTATGTGACGAGAATTCAAGATTACAACCTTCCATTTTTTGGTATGGTAGCCATGAACTTTTTGTTTCCTGTTTTATTATTGATGAACAGTGATTACAAGCGCATTAATTGGTTTGTAATCATGGCAGGTATAGTAATACTGGCAGGTCACTATATGGATATTTACAATATGATTATGCCCTCAACGGTAGGTACACAATGGAGCATTGGTATTCCTGAGATTGGTGCCATCTTGTTTTTTGCTGGTTTATTCATTTTCTGGATTTTCAGAGCTTTGGGTACCGCCCCACTGCAACCAAAGAGAAACCCGTTTATTGAAGAAAGTAAGCATTTTCATTATTAATTAAGCGAAAGAATAATAGTTAAGAGATACAATGACTACAGCATTAACATTTATAGTTTTAGCCCTGGTTGGTATTGCTATTTGGCAAATGACCAAAATTTTTGAGCTCACTCAAATTAAAAATGAAAACGCTCAAATAGCTAATGACAAGGATAATCAAAATCAAGGCTACTTGATGTTTGCCTTCTTGATTTTTATCTATGGTATTACCATATTTAGTTTTGTAAAATATTCTAAATTTTTGCTGCCTGAGTCATCTTCTGCACACGGAGCAGATTATGATTATTTAATGCTGATATCATTTATAATCATTTTTATAGTGCAAACTATAACACAAGCCTTATTGCATTACTTTGGTTATAAGTATAGAGGTAAAACAGGTAACAAGGCCTTGTTCTATGCTGAAAATCATAAGTTGGAGTTGATTTGGACCTTCATACCTATGGTTGTTTTAGCTGTACTTATTTTATGGGGTCTATTTGCTTGGTCTGATATAATGTATGTGAATGATGAAGATGATCCATTAGTCGTGGAACTTTATGCCCAACAATTTAATTGGACGGCAAGATATGGTGGTAGCGATAACGTTTTGGGTGGTGCCAATGTAAGAATGATTGATATTGATAAAGCCAATGTCTTAGGTTTAGATGAGTCTGATGCCTATGCTAATGATGATGTTATAGTTAAAGAATTGCATTTACCCGTTGGCCGTAAAGTCAATTTTAAAATGCGTTCTCAAGATGTACTGCATTCTGCCTATATGCCACACTTTAGAGCTCAAATGAACTGTGTGCCAGGTATGACAACAGAGTTTTCTTTCACACCAACAAAAACAACCAAAGAGATTCGTTTAGATCCAGATGTAATCGATAAAGTTGCAAGAACAAACAAAATACGTGCTGAGAAAGCAGCCAAGGGTGCAGATAATTCTGAACCATGGGAGTATGATTATATTCTTCTTTGTAATAAAATTTGTGGAAAGTCACATTATAACATGCAAATGAAAATTATTGTTGAAGAACAAGAAGATTATGAAGCATGGATGAAAACGCAAAAAACATTTGGGCAGACCATTGCTTCAATGCAGCAATAGGTTATAAAGAAAATTAATACTAAAAGATTAAAACAAGATTATGTCAGCAAACGCACATGAAGTTGATCACGCTCACGACGATCACGGACATCATCATCATAAAGAGACCTTTATAACAAAATACATCTTCAGTCAAGATCATAAGATGATTGCAAAGCAGTACCTAATTACTGGGGTGCTATTTATGGGCTTTATTGGTATTGCAATGTCATTAATGTTCAGAATGCAATTAGCATGGCCGGCAGAGTCATTTGCGATTTTTGAAGCTTTATTGGGTGATTGGGCTCCAGAAGGTGTTATGGATGCCGATATGTACTTAGCCTTAGTTACTATGCATGGTACCATAATGGTATTCTTTGTACTTACAGCAGGATTGAGTGGTACCTTTAGTAATTTATTAATTCCGTTACAAATAGGTGCAAGAGACATGGCATCAGGCTTTTTGAACATGCTTTCTTTCTGGATGTTCTTTGTCTCTTGTGTGATTATGGTTCTTTCATTATTTGTAGAGTCAGGACCTGCCGCAGCAGGGTGGACCATATATCCGCCTTTAAGTGCAGTTGAAATGGCGCAACCCGGTTCCGGTTTGGGTATGACATTGTGGCTTTCGTCAATGGCTATATTCATCGCTTCTTCATTATTAGGTTCATTGAATTACATTGTTACTGTTCTTAATTTAAGAACCAAAGGTATGTCTATGTCTAGATTGCCATTAACTATTTGGGCATTCTTTATCACAGCGATTATAGGTGTAATCTCGTTTCCGGTATTATTATCAGCAGCCCTATTGTTGATTATGGATCGAAGCTTTGGTACATCATTCTTTTTATCAGATATCTTTATTCAAGGTGAAGTTTTGCATTATCAAGGAGGATCACCTGTTTTGTTTGAGCACTTATTTTGGTTCTTAGGACATCCTGAGGTGTATATTGTATTATTACCAGCTTTGGGAATTACTTCTGAAGTAATGGCAACAAACGCGCGTAAACCTATTTTTGGATACCGCGCAATGGTTGCATCCATTATGGCAATTGCATTTTTGTCAACTATAGTTTGGGGGCACCATATGTTTATTTCGGGTATGAATCCGTTTTTAGGATCGGTATTTACGTTTACAACTCTTTTAATTGCAATCCCTTCTGCCGTAAAAGCATTTAATTATATAACAACCTTATGGAAAGGTAATTTACAGCTCAATCCGGCGATGCTATTTTCTATTGCTTTGGTATCAACCTTCATTACTGGTGGTTTAACCGGAATAATATTAGGAGATAGTACACTTGATATCAATGTTCACGATACGTATTTTGTTGTAGCACACTTTCACTTAGTAATGGGTATTTCAGCTTTATATGGTTTATTTGCTGGGGTATATCATTGGTTCCCGAAGATGTTTGAGGGTAGACTGATGAATAAAAATTTAGGCTATGTACACTTTTGGGTAACCGCTGTTTGTGCTTACGGAGTTTTCTTTCCGATGCACTTTGTAGGTATGGCAGGTGTACCAAGAAGGTATTACGAGAATACGGCATTCCCGATGTTTGATGAATTAACTGATGTGCAAGTTTTGATGACGGTTTTTGCCTTGATAGCGGGTGCAGCACAGTTGATATTCGTTTACAATTTTATTACTAGCATGTTTAGTAATAAAATAGGACCTAAAAACCCATGGAAATCAACTACACTGGAATGGACAGCAGAAATGAAACATATTCACGGTAATTGGGATGGTCCTATTCCGCATGTACACCGTTGGGCTTATGATTATAGCAAAGTAGATGAAAACGGAGAATATATTATTCCGGGTCAAGATTTTGTTCCGCAAACAGTTCCGCTTCAAAAAGACGAAGAAGAACTCAATCATTGATAGTAAAGAATTTTACAGAAAAATGCCCAACTCTTAAAGTTGGGCATTTTTTTTGATATATTAGATTTAGGATTTTTTATGAAAATATGTATTTGGCACAATTTTAGGAGTACTAAGTCGAATAGCTTATTTTGTTCCCTTAAACACTAACAAAATGAAAAAGTACCTTATAGTTTTAATTGCGTTGTCTACAACTGCAATTTATTCGCAACGTAAGCCCAAAATTAAGGGCAATAAGAATGTTATTGAAGTCAGTGAAAACCTACCAACCTTCAATGCCATAGAACTTCATGATGACATCGAATTAACCTTACGTAAAGGACGTAATGAAGGATATTCGCTTAGCGCAGACGATAATCTTGTAGATGTACTAAAATTTGAAGTACAAGACGGTACTCTAATTATTCGTTCTTTTTATAAAATTACAAGTAAGAAAAAATTAGATATTGTTATTGATTATTTTGAGATTACCTCAATTAATATGCTTGCTGGAAGAATTCGAATGGAAGATCAGATTGACGTTGAAAAATTAAAAGTACATACCAGCGGGAATGCAAAATTAGAGTTAAATGCTAATGCATCAACTATTGATGTTACAATGATAGGTAATAGTTCTGGCGATTTTAATTTAGATGCTGATGCTTTGAATATTCATTTAAGCGATCGTATTGACGTGCGTATGATGGCAATTTGTGATACTAATATTGTTAGCTTACAGGATAATGCTACTGCTAAAATGGAGGGTAATTCAAAGAATTTCGGTGTCACACAAACGGGTTCATCTAATTTAAAAGCCTCAAAGCATAAAGCACAAACTGTTTCGGTTGATTTAGAGGGTTCTGCAAGTGCAAGGGTATTTGCCAACGAAATTTTAGAATTATCATCTAGAGGGTCTTCAAAAACCTTTTTGTACGGAAACGGTCGTATTGAAATACAAGAATTTTTAGATACAACAGAATTACACAAACAAAAGTAATTCTAAGGCAAGCACCTCACGTTTCTTATTTCGCAATTGGGGCTGAAATTGCCCCTTCAGGTATGCCCCAACCATCAACTAGAACACCAATATGTGGTCTGAGTTCTGTACAAAGCCGCTCCACACGTTGGCGTATGGCTTTTGATTTGCTACTTCCTAGATAACCTTGTTCTAAATACCATTCGGCATCTTTTCTAATTTCATACAAAGCATGAAGTGTACCTAATTTAGAAAACAAATCTTTGTTTTTTCCATCTGACATTCCATCTACAAAATCAGCATAGGTGTTATAGGCTAATTCAGCAGCAAATGCCTTTCCTAAGGCAAGAAGATGTGTTTGTACTTTCATAAAGGCTTGATAGGCCGGCATACCTTTCTTGATATATCCTCTGATACGTGACGCAAGAGAATAGGTTAATCTTCTTGTTCTGTAATTCAGCGCATGTTTATGAAACTTTGGGTTGAATAGATGAGCCTTATCAACTTTGTTCGAATATAATGGGTTGGCGGTAGAGATTTTATCATTTAACTGAGATCCTAACAATTTTAAAACAGCAGAAAAACCTGCACTATTAAATTCAGATTTAAAATCGGATAGTACGCCTTTGGCTGCCAACAATAAAAGAACGGTGTTATCGCCCTCAAAAGTGGTATAAATGTCTACATCGTTCTTTAAATCAGCTATTCGATTCTCAATAAGATAACCCTTTCCGCCGCAGGCTTCTCTACATTCTTGTATGGTTGAATTCGCATACCAAGTAATGATTGATTTTAACCCAGCCACTTTAGTTTCAATAATGCGTTTGTCAGGTTGACTTTCATCACAATACTCTGTCATCATTTTATCAAGTGTAACATGATACACATAGGCGTTCGCTACTAACGGAGTTAAACGTAACTGATGTGATGGATAATCCATTAACAAGTCTTCTTGTACTTTAATGCTATCATTAAACTGCCTTCTTTTTAAAGCGTGCTTAATAGCAATAGCTAAGGCCATTTTCGCTCCACCTAATCCAGCCCGTGCTACACATATTCTGCCACCTACTAAAGTGCCAAGCATGGTAAAAAATCGTTTATTTGGGTTTTTTATATCTGAATGATACGAACCATCATCATTTATAGCACCATATTTATTCAAAAGATTAGCTCTAGGAACAGCCACTTGGTTAAACCAAATTTTTCCATTATCAACGCCATTCAATCCTAATTTGTAGCCATTGTCAACCACTTTAACGCCTGGCATTAATTCATGTTTCTCGTTTCGAATAGGTACTAATATTGCATGAACCCCTTCATTTTTCCCATCTACAATTAATTGTGCAAAAACGGAAGCCATCTTTGAATGTAAGGCATTGCCTATGTATTCTTTATTGTCAATTTTACCCGGAGTATGTATAACTATTTGATCCGTTTTTTTGTCATAGGTTGCTGTAGTTTTTACACCACGTACGTTAGAACCATGCCCGGTTTCTGTCATGGCAAAACAACCTAATAACTTTGCCTTACCAGTATCATCTAAATAGAGGTCATGATGTTTCTTGGTGCCTAATTTTTGAATACTGCCGCCAAAAAGCCCAAATTGCACTCCGAATTTGATAGTTAAGCTTCCATCAATGTACATCATGTTTTCAAACATATAGGCGTATCCTTCCATATCTTCTGTACCGCCATAGGCTTTAGAAAAAGCAAGCGCACCGTAACCTTTTTCAGCTAAATGTTCTACTTGTTTTAACACAACTTCTCTAAATTCCTCTTTATTTCTTTGAACCTTCCAATCAAAAATTGAATCGCCCATAACATTTCTGAATCCATCAATTAATTCTGCATGTTTTCCTTTTAGAATGGTATCAATTTCATCCGCATTATAAAAATTAGACGTAACCTCATGTTCTACTTCAACATCAAAAAGATGGTTGTAGTGATTAGGTTGAATTCCCAAATTAACTTCAATATGTTTTAGATTCTCATTAAATGGGCATTGTTCAAAATAATGGCAAACCACATTTTGACTAAAAGTACTTAATGGGTACGTATCACTTTCAACCAATTTAACTTCAGAATTTGAAATCAATTGTTTCCACTTTTTGAACTCCTTGTCAACAGGTCTATTTTGAGTATCTAACCAAGATTTCAAAATTTTAGTTTCGTCTTTAGTTAAACTATCGTCTTGAAGAATGGCTTTTTCTACTACATTAATTTCAGAGGCTGAAACTAAATCATCAGACCAAATCACATAAAAAAACGGAATATATTGCACAATTCCGGCTGCGTAAGAGTATTTTTCCATGACCTAAAATTACAATTTTAGTTTATTATTTCAGGGTTTTATTATTCTCTATTCTATTCGATCTTGTTAATGAGTGTTTGATTATCTTTGATTTAATGAATGAAAATTTAGATCCATCTACTGAAAGTTATTCAAATGAAGAACTTGATATAGAGAGAGCATTGAGACCTATAAGTTTTGATGATTTCACTGGTCAAGAACAAGTTATTGAAAACTTAAAGGTATTTGTTGAGGCTGCTAATCAGCGAGATGAAGCCTTGGATCATACTTTATTTCATGGCCCACCAGGCTTAGGTAAAACTACCCTCGCACATATTTTGGCGAATGAATTGGGTGTGGGTATAAAAATCACTTCAGGCCCGGTGTTAGATAAACCAGGTGACTTAGCTGGTTTACTTACCAATCTTGAAGAACGTGATGTGTTATTCATTGATGAAATTCATCGACTAAGCCCAATTGTTGAAGAGTATTTGTATTCTGCGATGGAGGATTATAAAATAGATATTATGATTGAAACGGGCCCTAATGCCCGAACGGTTCAAATAAATTTAAATCCCTTTACCTTGATTGGTGCAACCACACGATCAGGTCTCTTGACTGCGCCTATGCGCGCTAGATTTGGTATTCAAAGCAGACTACAATATTATTCAACTGAATTGCTTTCAACGATTGTTGAACGCAGTGCTGAGATTTTGAATGTTCCCATTGCTCAAGATGCAGCCATTGAAATAGCAGGTAGAAGCAGAGGTACACCTAGAATATGTAATGCCCTGCTTAGAAGGGTGCGTGATTTTGCTCAGATTAAAGGCAATGGGCATATTGATATGGATATTTCAAAATTTAGTTTGAAGGCATTGAATGTTGATGCCCACGGATTAGATGAAATGGACAATAAGATTTTAACTACTATTATTGATAAATTTAAAGGTGGCCCAGTTGGGATAACCACTTTAGCTACCGCTGTTTCAGAAAGTGCTGAAACGATTGAAGAAGTGTATGAGCCCTTTTTAATTCAACAAGGTTTTATTATGCGCACGCCCAGGGGTAGAGAGGTTACAGAACTTGCCTATTCGCACTTAGGAAGAATAAAAGGGGGAAACCAACCGGGTTTGTTTTAATGAAAGAAATACCCACTATTTCAAGATTAGAGGTACTAAAGAACCGTAAGGAAATCTTAAAAAATCCCCTGCCTTTTCACGCTAAGTATTTTGAAGAACATGGTCATACGTTTCGTATTAATTTAGGAAAAAAAAATACTTGGGTATTTACCAGAAACCCGAATACTATAAAATACATTCTTCAAAAAAATCACAAGAACTATCAAAAGTCAGTTTTACAAACTGATGATTTGGGCAAATATGTGGGGCGAGGCCTATTAACTTCTAATGGTGCTTTTTGGCGCAAACATAGAAGAATGATTCAGCCTAGTTTTCATAAAAAAAAGTTAGTGGGTCTTTTAGATATTATGTTTGAGTCAATACAAAAAGAATTGGCTGATTTAAAACCCAATTCTGAGCTAGACATTCTTCCAATTATGGGCGATTTGGCTTTTCAAGTAGTTGCTCAGTCTCTTTTTAGTACCTCTGATATTCGAAAAAGAATGCAGAAGTTAAAAGACATAACTATTGATAATCAACAAATGTTGATTAAAGAAATGCGTTTGCCGTATTTGAAATGGTGGTTTCAAATGACAGGAGAAATAAGACATCATTTGAAATTAAGTGAAGAAGCAAAATCAATTTTAAATAGCATTATTGTTGAACGTATTGAATCTGGTATAGAGAAAGATGATCTTTTTGATATGCTTTTAAAAGCTACCTATGAAGATGGCACTCACATGCCTAGAAAGCAATTAATTGACGAAGTTTTAATTCTTTTTACTGCGGGTCATGAAACTACTGCAAATGCATTATGTTTTACTTTAATGTTACTGGCAAAACATCAAGAACAACAAGAAAAACTATTTCAAGAGGTTCAAGGTGTTGATTTTGAAAAAGGAAAAATTATGGAGCAGCTCTCGCTTCTGTCTTATACCAAACAATGTCTTGAAGAAGCCATGCGATTGTATCCGCCTGCTTACTTTTTTGACCGTGGTAGTTTACATGAAGATACCATTGATGGTGTACGCTATCAAAAAGATACTGTTTGGCTGTTGAGTATATATGAATTACACAGGCATAACGAATTTTGGAAAGATCCAGAAGTATTTAATCCAGATCGATTTGCGCCTCAAAATAAACGTGATTTTTCAGATTATTATTTCCCTTTTGGTGCAGGACCCAGAATGTGTATTGGTAATAATTTTGCGATGTATGAAATGATAATTAGCATCGCTTCTCTATCGAAGAAGTATAAATTTTCAACCTCACTGAATACCATTGAAATAGACCCTTTGATAACACTTCGACCTAAGAAAGCTTTACTCCAAGATAATAAAAAGGCGAAGTGGTTTAAAACCACTTCGCCTGTATAGATATTAACCAATAAAACTATTTTAAAATCGCATTTTCATCAGAAAATTTCTTGTAACTGAAATAGATTATGGCCACCGCGATTGCAATTAGTGATACCAACATTGCAATATACATACCCATATCTATGGTGCCTGCCATAATTTCTTTTACGCCTAAGCCAATATTTAACACCGGAATGAATGCCGTTTTCCAAGTGAAATCAATACCTGGCGTTAAAGCCATAACTAAAGGTATAATAATGACAAGCATAACCGGACCGGCTTTGCTTTGAGCTTCTTTAAATGTGGTAGCACCCACAACCAAGGCGATTATTAATCCGGCCAAGAATATTGAAAACGGAATCAATAATAACAGAATCATAGTAATAGACTGAACACTCAACATTTCATTAAGTGCCAACTTAAATTCATCAGGAATATCATCTATAAATTTTAAACCCACGATGAGACCTATGAGGTTTAATAATGCAGGAATAAAGCCCAAAAGAGATGCGACTATGGTTTTACCCATTAAAACTTTAAACTTTGAAACAGGCAACGATAAAGTAGTTTCAATTGTCTTGCGTTCTTTTTCACCTGTTACCAAATCAATACCTGCGAGTAAACAACCACCCCACATGGTCAGAATGAAAATATAGGGTATGAAGCCTCCAACACTTTTACCTATTAATTCTTTTTGTTCGCCAACCTCAACATAACTCTTGTGAAACGGAATTAGTTTTTCTTTTGAAATAGCTAATTGTGTCAAACGTAAGTCTTCAAGTGAATTGCCATACGTTTCAAGTATTTTTGAGAACCGATCATTGACACTTTCTTTAGAGCTATTGCGATAAATTTCTACTACACTATTCTCAAGCTTGTTCATTTGTGTGGTAAAATTGTTTGGAAAAACTACCGCCGTTTGAATCGTTTCATCGTCAATTAAGCTTTTAAAATCAATTGATTCATCATATTTTGTTATGATATTTAACGTATCACTTTTTACCAATTGTACAAATTCAGTTGGCGCGTTTACCATTCCTATTTTCAATGGTTTTGCCGCGTTACTTTTTTGAATCATATCCATCACTTTTATGAACCCAAACATTAAAATGGGTAGTAAAAGCATGGGTAATACAATTGAGTTGATAATGGTTTTTTTATCTCTAAGAAGCTCGGTTAGCTCTTTTCTTATGATTATTAATAATTCTTTCATCTTAAGCTTCTTTTACACGGTTAATAAATTCTTGAGTCAAATTATCGGCTTTCATCTCGCTTTTGAAATTGTCAAAAGTATCATTGTAAATAATTGAACCGTTGCTAATAATAGCTAAATCATCGCATAAAAGATCCACCTCACTCATGATATGTGAAGAAAAGATAACCGTTTTGTTATTCGCTTTTGATTCACGTATCAAATCAATAATGCTATCAGCAGTAATAACATCAAGACCTGATGTAGGTTCATCAAAAATGAGTACTTCAGGATCATGAATCAACGTACGGGCAATTGAAACCTTTTGTTTCATACCTGTACTCATTTGTCCTATTCTCTTTTTACGAAACTCATTGATACCTAATTTTTCAAAAAGATATTCTTTACGTTCCGAAAGATTCACAGGCGATAGCTTATATAATTTGCCGAAAAAATCTAGTGTTTCGTCAGCATTTAGGCGCTCATAGAGTCCGGTTGAGCCTGTTAAAAATCCAATACGTTTTTTGACTTCATCATTACCTTGTGAAATATCAACTCCGTCAACAATGGCGGATCCAGAGGTAGGGTTGATAATGCCTGCAATCATTCTAAGTGTAGTGGTTTTGCCTGCACCATTTGGGCCGAGTAAAGAAAAAATTCTTCCTGGTTTGCATTCAAAAGAAACATTGTTCGCTGCGTTTACGGTAACCGTTTCTTTTTTAAAACCTTTGCCAGTTTTACTGGTAAAAGATTTAGTAAGGTTGTTTAGTTGTATCATTTTTCGAAATTATATCGATTCTTTAGTGTTAGTTACAAATTATGAAAATTGTTACAGATTAGTCCTACTTTTTTCTTTGGATGTCATTATAATTTAGAATTGTAATTTCGTTTTATAAATGAACAAAGTAGTAAAGTGAGCCTGAATCAGAAACATACAGATTTAATTAAGCAGGAAGCAAAACGTCTTGGGTTTTTGTCATGCGGAATTTCTAAAGCGGAGTTTTTAGAAGAAGAAGCACCAAGATTAGAAGCTTGGTTGAACAAAAATATGCATGGCGAAATGGGGTATATGGAAAACCATTTTGATAAGCGATTAGACCCAACCAAATTGGTTGAAGGTTCAAAATCGGTTATATCACTTTTATTGAATTATTTTCCGCAAGAAAAGCAAAAAGACAATACCTATAAGATTTCTAAGTATGCTTATGGTCACGATTATCATCATGTCATTAAATCAAAACTTCGAGCGTTGCAAAATTTCATTACAGAAGAAATAGGCGAGGTCAACGGTCGTGCCTTTGTTGATTCAGCACCTGTTTTAGATAAAGCTTGGGCCGCTAAAAGCGGATTGGGTTGGATCGGTAAACATTCAAACTTATTAACCCAACAAGTAGGTTCTTTTTATTTTATTGCAGAGTTAATTGTTGATTTAGACTTAACCTATGATACGCCAGTAACTGACCATTGTGGTACCTGTACGGCCTGCATTGATGCATGTCCGACTCAGGCTATCGTTGATCCCTATGTGGTTGATGGTAGTAAATGTATATCCTATTTTACTATTGAACTAAAAAATGAACTACCTCGTGAATTTCATGGTAAGTTTGATGATTGGGCCTTTGGTTGTGATGTATGTCAAGATGTATGTCCGTGGAATAAATTTTCAAAACCTCATCGTGAGCCCCTGTTCAATCCTCATCCTGATTTGTTATCAATGACCAAAAAAGAATGGGAAGAAATTACCGAAGATGTTTTCAAAAAAGTCTTCCAAAAATCTGCAGTGAAGCGCACCAAATTTTCTGGTTTAAAGCGAAATATTGAGTTTTTAAAAGAATAATTGGACACTATTAGAGAGCTTAAGGGTTAAATTTTCTATACTCAATCGTTAGAGTTTTATTTTTCTACAAGGGTTTCAATAAATCATTCATTTTTAATTTTATATTGAGATGATATTAAAAAGGAATGAAAAATAAAATCCAATTAATTACCTACGTTGATAGGATTGGAAATGGTAAAATTTCTGATTTAACAGCCCTCATTTCAAATGAGTTTGAAGGCCTTTTTGGGGGCGTGCATATTCTGCCTTTCTTTTTTCCTATTGATGGGGCAGATGCTGGTTTTGACCCCATTGATCATACTCAAATAGACTCACGTTTAGGAAGTTGGAATGGAATAAAAGAATTAGCAGAAAAAGTCGATGTGATGTCTGATGTCATTGTGAATCATATTTCAGCTGAATCGCCTCAATTTGTTGATTATTTAGAAAACGGAAGTGCTTCTAAATTCTCGGATCTCATTTTGACAAAGAAAAAGGTGTTTGCTGAAGAAACTTCTGAAGATGTTATTTCAAAAATATATAGGCCAAGACCTGGGTTGCCTTTTACACGTTTTCAATTAAAAGATGGTTCAGAAGAATTAGTTTGGACCACCTTTACTTCAAGTCAAATTGATATAGATGTTTATTCTGATGCTGGCATAAACTATTTAGAAAACATTCTTAACGTTTTTCAAAAATCAGGCATAACAATGATTCGCCTTGATGCTGCGGGTTATGCCATTAAGAAGGCAGGCACTTCATGTTTTATGATTGAAGAAACCTATGACTTTATAGATCAGTTAACCAAAAAAGCGAAAGCCAAAGGCATTGCTGTTTTGGTTGAAATACATTCGTATTATAAAACCCAAATTGAAATAGCAAAACGCGTTGATTATGTGTATGATTTTGCCCTACCTGTTTTGGTATTAGATTGCATTTTTAATCAGAATGCTACTAATTTAAAAAACTGGTTAGCTGTTGCGCCAAAGAATGTGATTACTGTCTTAGATACCCATGATGGTATTGGTATTGTTGATGTGGCTAGTGAGAATGGTAAACCTGGTTTGATTCCTGATCATGAATTAGATAAGATAGTTGAGAAAATACACAACAACAGTAATAATACCAGCAGAAAAGCTACCGGTGCCGCTGCTAGTAATCTTGATTTGTACCAGGTAAACTGCACGTATTTTGATGCCCTAAGTCAAGATGAGAATGCCTATTTAATTGCTCGCGCCATTCAGTTTTTCGTGCCTGGTGTTCCGCAGATTTACTATGTAGGTCTACTAGCAGGAAAAAATGATATGAATTTGCTCGCGCGTACAAATGTTGGCAGAGACATTAATAGACATTACTATTCTAAAAGTGAGATTGATAATGTCATTCAAACCAATTTCTTTAAGAGGTTTAAAAAAATGATGCTTTTCAGAAATTCATATGATGCTTTTAATGGCGATTTTGAGTTTATGAATTCTGAGGCAAATGTTTTGAAAATTAAGTGGACGAATCAAGATTCTTGGGTGCAATTAGATGTAGATTTAAAAGAAATGATTTTGAACATTTCTTTTACAGGCGACAATAGTGAGATTAAGAGTCTTTTTTAAAAGTTACATAGCTTCAGCTACATCGTTTTAGTAATGATTCTTCTTGTTTTAAGTGTTAAGATTTAAGTATCAAATCTTTTTAAAGCTTATATTGTTAGCGCTATACAATGATCCAACACATAGAATTATGAAAATAAAAAAACCATCTTTAAGTTTTTGGCAGATTTTTAATATGAATGTGGGCTTTCTTGGCATTCAATATAGCTTTGGACTGCAACAAACGGCTATCAATCCTATTTTTCTTTTTCTTGAAGCTCCTGAAGACATGTTGCCAATTTTAAATATTGCTGGGCCTATAACGGGCTTAATTATTCAACCCATTATTGGAGCGATGTCAGACAAAACATGGTCTTTTAAATGGGGTAGAAGAAAACCTTATTTTTTAATAGGCGCTATTTTGGGTAGTTTGTGTTTGTTTGCTTTTCCGCATAGTCCTATTTTATGGTTTGCGGTTGGTTTACTTTGGATATTAGATGTGGGTAATAACGTAGCCATGGAGCCTTACCGCGCTTTTGTTGGCGATAAATTACCTGAGAAACAATTGAGCATGGGGTATCAAATGCAAAGTTTGTTTTGTGGTGTAGGTGCACTTTTAGCGGTTGGTTCTATTGTTCTTTTTAAGCATTTGTTTGGAGAAGCATTAGATGAAGTAGGGACTATTCCAGAATGGATTTATTATGCATTTTACATTGGTGGCGTTTTATCGCTAACCACCGTTTTATGGTCTATTTTTAAGACACCTGAAATAGCTCCTTCTGAAAAAGAGTTAGCAGAAATCAAAAATTTTAATGCGGGCAAGCCTAGTCCTATTATTCAATTTTTTAGTGTCTTGTTGGTCATTTCAGCGGTTCCGTTATTGTTAGGGTATGCCTCAGCTGAAGTATATCCAGTTTTATATGAAAATTATAATTTGCTGGTCTTGTTGATTTTGGTTTTTGCTGGTTTTTGGCTTTGGTTTTTGTATACACAAATAAAGAATAATCCAAATAACAGCTTGCTTAAAAAATTCAGTGATTTATTGCTTCCATTTATAGAAACTTCAGAAGCAATTAAAGATATGCCCAAATTTATGTGGCGGGTAGGGGCGGTCTATTTATTTCAATGGTATGCGCTTTTCGTGTACTGGCAATTTTCATCCCCTTTATTTATTAAAACCATGAATTATTCAATTTCAGAAGCAGCTTCACAAGCAGCTAGCATGAGTTTAGTATACAACATAACAACTATGGTAATCGCTTTGATTTTAGTGCCTTTATCATTAGAATATGGCAGTAAAAAAGTGTATGCCCTGAGTTTGGTTGGTACGGGTGTCGCCCTATTCATAATACCTTTTATAACTGATCCCTTCCTGGTATTAATTCCAATGGTACTTTTTGGTATTGGTTGGGCCGCCATGATGGGTATACCTTATACAATGGTATCTAAAATAGTTCCTGAAGAAAGACGTGGGGTGTATATGGGCATTTTAAATATGATGATTGTTATACCCATGTTTATTCAGACCGTTACTTTTGGTCCTATTTATAAAAATTTATTAGGTAATAATGCTATAAATGCGATGCTTTTTGCTGGGGTATTTTTTGTAATTGCCGCGCTTTTAGCCATGCGCCTTAATGAGAAAAAAGAAACTATTTAAGTATGAAAAATACAATGTAGTTTCATGTACGCATAAGGTATATTCAGAGTACGGTAATGTAGGTGCCGAGTTTGATTATATCACTACTTCTGGTTTTGGATGAATGCCTCTTACCAATATGGCTTGAGTTTTTTACCTGTTTCATATATTGAAGACCTCGATAAGCTAATTGATCCAGAAACCATTTTTGGTTAATTCTTTAGCTAGCCAATCTTAATTTAATGTAGAATCAAAGCATTTAAGAATTATATTTGCTTCTTAATTTTTCTAGAACATGAGTAAAGAAAAGAATAGACGCGAAGCTTTAATCTACCACGCGAAACCACAACCAGGAAAAATAGAAATAGTTCCTACGAAGCCATATGCAACTCAGCGCGATTTAGCATTGGCTTATTCTCCTGGGGTTGCCGAGCCATGTTTAGAAATCGCAAAAAATAAGGACGAAGTTTATCGCTATACTTCTAAAGGAAATATGGTGGCTATCATTTCAAACGGAACCGCAGTTTTGGGCTTAGGAAATATAGGTCCTGAAGCTTCAAAACCCGTTATGGAAGGTAAAGGGCTTTTGTTTAAAATATTTGCTGATATTGACGGAATTGATATTGAAGTTGATACTGAGGATATAGAAAAATTTATTGAGACGGTTAAAATGATCGCTCCAACCTTTGGAGGTATTAATTTAGAAGATATTAAAGCGCCGGAAGCATTTGAAATTGAACGAAGATTAAAAGCTGAATTAGATATTCCGGTCATGCATGATGATCAACATGGTACTGCAATTATTTCAGCGGCTGCTCTGTTGAACGCAATAGAATTAACTGATAAAACTATTGATACGGTCAGAATTGTTGTGAGTGGTGCCGGTGCTGCTGCCGTCTCATGCACGCGTTTATATAAAGCTTTAGGCGCTAAAGATGAGCATATTGTCATGCTTGATAGCAAGGGTGTTATTCGAAATGATCGAGAAAATTTAACTGCCGAAAAGCAAGAATTTGCAACAGATAGAAAGATAGATACACTTGAAGAAGCAATGAAAGATGCTGATGTATTTATTGGTCTTTCAATCGCTGATATTGTATCGCCAGAGATGTTACTTTCTATGGCTAAAGATCCTATTGTTTTTGCCATGGCAAATCCTAATCCTGAGATTAAATATGAATTAGCTTGTAAAACCCGAAAGGATATTATCATGGCTACTGGGCGTTCTGATCATCCTAATCAAGTCAATAATGTTTTAGGTTTTCCTTTTATTTTTAGAGGGGCTTTAGATGTGCGAGCGAGTGCCATTAATGAGGCCATGAAAATGGCTGCTGTAAAAGCTTTGGCTGAATTGACAAGAGAACCAGTGCCAGAACAGGTAAACATTGCCTACGGAGAAACGCGATTAACTTTTGGTCGTGATTATATAATACCCAAACCTTTTGATCCTAGATTAATTTCAGAAATACCGCCGGCAATTGCAAAAGCTGCTATGGAAAGCGGAGTGGCACGTCAACCCATTGAAGATTGGGAACGCTACAAAGAAGAGCTAAGACAACGCTCAGGAGAAGATAATAAAGTAGTGCGTTTGCTTCACAACAGAGCAAAGATGAATTTAAAGAAGATTGTTTTTGCTGAGGCAGATCAATTAGATGTTTTAAAGGCGGCCCAAATCGTTCATGAAGAAGGTATTGCTATTCCTGTTTTATTAGGAAATAAAGAAATTATTCATGAATTAATGCAAGAGCTTGAGTTTGATGCTGATGTTCAAATAATTAACCCGCAATCAAATGAAGCAAAGGCCAAAAGAAATCACTACGCTGAGAAATTTTGGCTAAATAGAAGAAGAACAGGAAGTACATTGTATGACGCGAAGTCTCAATTAAAAAAGCGAACTTATTTTGGATCAATGATGGTCTTAGAAGGCGATGCTGATGGTATGATTTCAGGTTATTCTCGTGCCTATCCTATGGTGGTAAAACCTGTTTTTGAAGTGATAGGTAGAGCATCAGGGGTCAGCAAGGCCTCTACAGTACATATAATGATTACTAAAAGAGGCCCCATGTTTTTGGCAGATACCTCAATAAATATCAATCCTACAGCTGAAGAATTAGCAGAAATTGCTCAAAATACGGCTAATGTGGCTACCACTTTTGGTTTTAATCCGGTCATCGCTTTACTATCCTATGCAAATTATGGGTCTTCAAGTCATCCGAATTCAAGAAAGATTAAAGAGGCAGTTCGTATTCTGCATGAAACGAATCCGGATTTGGTGGTGGATGGCGAAATTCAAACTGATTTTGCGCTAAACAAAGAGTTATTACAAAGTCAATTCCCTTTTTCAAAATTAGCTGGCAAAAAAGTAAATACCTTAATCTTTCCTAATTTAGAATCTGCGAACATTACCTATAAACTATTGAAAGAAATGAATAATGCTGATTCAATAGGGCCAATTATGGTTGGACTTCGAAAAGCAGTTCATATTTTGCAATTGGGTGCTAGTGTTGATGAAATGGTTAATATGACTGCTGTGGCGGCCATTGATGCACAGGAACGTGAAAAACGTAAGAAAGCTAAAAGTAGTAAGCAGTAAGGCGCGTTCAGTTGGCGGTAGGCAGTGGTAGTGCGCCTTTTTTAAAATTAGTTTTTGTAAATTAAATAACCAATAACCAATAACCAATAACCAATAACCAATAACCAATAACCAATAAC
>CAZKQM010000016.1:0-43946 GCA_964554895.1 uncultured Maribacter sp.
TAACAATTCAGCTACAATTCTAAACAACTTTGGAGATGTACTATATTTAAATGAGCCTGTATCGGTAACTATTCCTGTATATAAACAAGTAGCTATGGTTTCGTCAATACTATCAGTTACACCAATTTTTTCAAAAAAGTGAAATAACATTTGACTGGTAGAAGATATCGAAGCATCCGAATAAGTAAAATCCGCATAATCATCAGGCTCTTGATGATGGTCAATCATTATAAATATGCCTTTTTTTTGCTCCAAAACTTCTTGCATTTGACCAATGCGTCCTAAATGATTGAAATCTAAAGTAAAAACTAGTGTAGCCTCCTCGATGGCCTTTTTCGCTTGAATATTTTCTTTTTCGAAATTGAGAATATGCTCATTGCCCGGCATCCATTTTAAAAATTTTGGATAGTCATTTGGCGAAATGATAACCGCTTCTTGACCCATGTTGGTTACATAGTGCCATAACCCTAAGGTAGAACCAATAGCATCGCCATCTGGATTTTTATGGGGTACAATGACAATTTTTTGGGGTGTAGCTAATAATTTTTTGATTGCCTCAACATGCGCTAATTTCATGCTCTCAAAGATACAACAATATCATAACTGATGTAAAATGTAAATGGCTATTTTTGTTATGTATGGGAACTGATTTTATATGAAAAAGTTAATAGTATTATGTTCAGCCGTTTTTGTCATAGTGGGCTGTAAATCATTATCAAAAGTTAGTTCTGAAAATGTAGATGAAACTGAATTCGTTATTGCTTTTGGTTCTTGTAATAAGTCGACCCTAGATAATTTGTTATGGGATGATATTTCGAAATCAAAACCCGATTTATGGATTTGGGGTGGCGATAATATATACGCCGATACCGATGATATGAAAAGGCTTGAAATTATGTATTCAAATCAAAAAAGGATACCTGCTTATGCCTTGCTTACCAGACAAGTTCCAATAATTGGTACTTGGGATGACCATGATTATGGTTTAAATGATGGAGGTATTGAATTCAAAGCTAAGAAAGGTAGTCAACAAAAATTTTTGGATTTTTTAGAGGTACCGAAAGATAGCCCTAGAAGAATGCAAGAAGGCATTTACAATAAACATGAGTATACAACACCTCATGGCTCAATTGCGGTTTTTGTTTTAGATACCAGATATTTTAGAACGGCAGTAACACCCGATACCATAACTAGTAAAAGATTGCAACCCAACAAATATGGAGTGGGAACTGTTTTAGGCCATGCGCAATGGGAATGGTTGGAGAAGGAGTTAACCCTGTCTTCTGCCGATTTTAATATTTTGGTTAGTAGTATTCAATTTTTATCAGAGGAACACGGCTTTGAAACCTGGGGAAATTTTCCGCATGAAGTGGAACGCCTGAAAGCTCTTATTGTTGAATCAAAAGCTAAAGGTGTTCTAGTATTATCAGGCGATCGCCATATCTCAGAATTTTCAAAAACCACTTTAGAAGGTTTAAACTATCCGCTTATTGATTTTACAAGTAGCGGACTTACTCATGCCTATTCAAAGTTTACAGTAGAACCCAATAAGTACCGAACAGGAAAAGTAATTTCTACAGAAAGTTACGGACTTTTAAAAATAGATTTAAAAAGCAAAAAGGTCATTTTTAGAATGTTAGGCGACGAAAATATCGTTTTAGAAAGCCTCGAACAATCCTACAAATAGTTGTCGATTCTCAAATAAAGCCTATTTTTGCACAAAATTTTTACAGATGACAACAAATAGAACTTTTACGATGATTAAGCCTGATGCTGTTGAAAACGGTCATATAGGCGGAATTTTAGATAAAATCAATTCTGCTGGTTTTAAAATCGTAGCCATGAAATATACCCAAATGAGTAAAAGAGATGCCGAAGCTTTTTATGCAGTGCATAGCGAAAGACCATTTTTTGGGGATCTTGTACAATTTATGACACGGGGACCCATTGTAGCGGCGATTTTAGAAAAAGAAAATGCGGTTGAAGATTTTCGCGCTTTAATTGGGGCAACAAATCCTGAGGAAGCAGCTGAAGGAACCATCCGTAAATTATATGCAAAAGATATAGGCGAAAATGCCGTGCATGGTTCTGATAGCGATGAAAATGCAGCCATCGAAGGTGCGTTTCATTTTTCAGGTAGAGAAGTGTACTAATCACAATTTAAGTATGTAAAAAAAGCCCAACCTTTTGGTTGGGCTTTTTTATGTGGTTCAATCTTACAAATAATCGTAAATTACTGCTAAAATGAGAATAAACGTAACTAGGTGTGTTTATACCATTATTATATGCTATCTCAGCAATTTATAAAATGAAGCAAAAAAGAACTATAAATATACTTTTGATCTCACTATTGACAGCATTATTCATTTCTTGTAATAATGATGACCTTAAAAATCAAGTTAGTGAACTAGAAAAAAATCTTGAGGAATTACAACTAGTAAACAACATCTTACAGCTAAAGACTATCATAAATGAAGCAAGATTTGATGAGCTGTTGATACGCGAATTAACGGATCAAGATGAATCTATTTTATTGTATTTCGAAAATGGTGAAACATATGAGGTTTCCAAAGAAATTGTTTTAGAATATACTATTGATACTATCAACTGGCAATTAGAGTTAACTCTTGCAGATACTACAAACATATCAGCTTATATTCTTGGAGATGAACTAACTACAAATGAAGTAATTCTAAATCCTTTTAATATTGCCCCGCTTTCATCTATCATTAACTTAGAAACACCG
This sequence comes from uncultured Maribacter sp., assembly GCA_964554895.1. Taxonomy (GTDB): domain Bacteria; phylum Bacteroidota; class Bacteroidia; order Flavobacteriales; family Flavobacteriaceae; genus Maribacter_C. Next base: position 2,747 of record CAZKQM010000016.1, read on the forward strand.
GTCAATGGTAAATTCATTATAAAAGTAGTAGGTCAAGACGGTTCTAGCTCTGACATCATAATTGAACCTGAGTATTTTGGAAAGAATCATTCATTAGAAATTTTTGGTCTCTACGCAGATTATAACAACGAAGTTGAGTTGACGTTTACCAATAAAGAGGGGGTGGTTAGAACCAGCACCTCAATTTCTATTCAAACCGAAGAACTGCCTGCTGGCCTGCCAACTTTTGATATGGTTAAGGAATTTGATAGTTATGATCAAAATACATTAATTCTTGTCAACTATATACCTACTCATATTCCTTTTATGGTTGACCCACGCGGTAAAGTAAGATGGTATTCAGAAGGATTTACCAAAACGGCAAAGTTTGGTCTCCAGCGCTTCAAAAACGGAAATATCGGTTTTGGCAGAGCTGGAAATGGTCAAGGAAGTATTTTTGAGTATACTTTAATGGGTAAATTGGTAAAAGAGTTTTCATTCTATCCCGAATTTGAAAATGCCCATCACGATGTATACGAAATGTCAAACGGTAATTTTCTCGTTGCGGTAAACAAAGTGGGTATCACAACTATTGAAGACCATATTATTGAAATTGACAGGAACCTTGGTACAATTAGCAATATTTGGGATCTCAGAGAAATTTTGCCAATGGATCGATACACCCTAAGAAAGATTGGTGATGGAAGCGATTGGTTTCACGTGAATGCTGTGATTCATGATGAGAGAGACAATACAATAATTGTTTCAGGTCAAACTCAAGGCTTAGCAAAAGTAACCTGGGATAATCAACTTAAATGGATATTAGCGCCTCATGAAGGCTGGGGAGATGAGTACCAAGATCACCTACTTCAACCGATTGGTTCAGATTTTGAATGGAGTTGGGGTCAACATGCACCTTTAATACTTCCGAATGGAAACTTGCTGCAGTTCGATAATGGATTTGGAAGAGCGTTTGGAAATGCAACTTCTACTTATAGCCGAATTGTTGAATATGAAATTTCAGAGAATACGAATCTAGGTGGTACCATTTCGCAGAAATGGCAATACGGTAAGGAAAGAGGAGAAGAGATGTTTGCCCCCGTTGTTAGCGATGTAGACTTCATGGAAAGTACTTCTTCAATGCTCATTACTGCGGGATCGACAGCTTTTGATCTTTTATATATAGATAGTTTAAATCAGACATTAACACGCAATATTGATCAAATTGAAACTATAATTATCGAAATAAACCAATCAAAGGAAGTATTATTTGAAATGACCTTGCATTCGAGTGAACATCACGGAGCAACCTTCAGAGCTGAAAAATTAGTTGCTAATTAATAATACCATTTCATAATCGATGAAATGAATACGCCTCTTCTTTGCGCTATTCAATAACTCAACGCTAGAATTAAAAATCTATAATTTAGTTGGAAATCGTGTGTTTGACGAGTGATTTGATATTTTACTTTATTGAATTGATAACTGGCTATTCGATAATTGTTTTTATAAAACCAAGAATAACTAATTAAAATTGAAAATGAATCTTAAAGGTATGATGTAACAATCTTACTCAACATATCGTATGTCATAAATAGTGGTAGTGAGGGGTATAGCTTAATTACCGAAGCACCAATTTTTTAATGATATTTTTGCCTAATTCTTCATTGAGCATGGCTATTATTTTAGAATTGCCGTGACTAAGCTCTTCTCGTAAAACTGAAGATGATAAAGAAACATAAAGGATGTTACCCCTTAGTTCAACAGCGGTGGTATAAGTATTTACACCATTACCCATTAATTTTTTCCAGGCTTTTTGAGCATCAACTTTGTCAATACCCTTTTCAAGTTTATTCACTTTGATGAACTCTTGAAGGGCTTCACCCATATTTAAATTATGGTTTTTGCGTTTTGCCATTATTTTTGAAGGTTTAAGGGCTTGAATCTTTTGTAAACATAGGTAGTACCTTCTTCATCTTTAACTGAAAAAGTATTTTCAGAAAGTTCAATTAAATGTTCAGTGATACTATTTTTTTGACTGTTTTTGCTAGGGTACTCCAAGTCGAATCCGTTTTTGGTTTTAAGAATAGTAAAAGGTTTGGCATCATTTGATGTTTCAAAAGTACCCTTTAATTGAGGCTGAACTTTTTTTCTAAAACCTTTTAAATTTTCTATTTCTAAATAATCAATGGTGGTACTTGCTGTATATTTTTTGGTTGCTCCGTGGGTAAAGCTTACCTCACTAATTTCCCAATACCCATTCAGTTTAGTAAGTTCGTTTTCTTGAATTTCTGAACCACAACCAACTATTAGAATTAAAAATAAACCTAAAAACAATCGCATTCCTTATAATTTAAAAATATTATATGATTGTTTACTATTTTTCACCACATTTTCTGTTCTTTCGGCATGGGTATCACTGATAAATATTTGACCAAAATCTTCTTTCTCAACTAATGTCACAATTTGCGCTACTCGGTTTTCATCTAATTTATCAAAAATATCATCTAATAATAAAATAGGAATAGTACCTGCTACTTCTTTCATAAAATGAAATTGTGCTAATTTTAAGGCAATTAAGAATGATTTTTGCTGTCCTTGACTGCCAAATTTTTTAATAGGATAGTCCGCTATTTTAAAGCTCAAATCATCTTTATGAATACCCACACTGGTATATTGTAGTGCTTTGTCTCTGTCAATATTTTTTTCTAAAAGTGCTAATAAGCTATCTTCAGAAACTTTGCTTTCATACGATAATGAAACCATTTCAGAATCGCCTGAAATGACTGAATATTGTTTTTGAAATATGGGTTTAAAAGTTTCTATAAAGGCAGAACGTTTCTTAAAAATTGGAGTGCCGTATTCTGCCAATTGTTCGTTGTAAACCCCTAAAGTAGTAGCATCAAAAGTTTGATTAATCGCAAAATATTTTAACAAAGAGTTTCTTTGACCAAGTACCTTGTTATACTTTAGCAAATCTACCAAGTAAGCTTTATCAGATTGCGAAATGACGCCGTCAATAAACTTGCGACGTGTTTCACTACCTTCAATAATTAAATCTCGATCTGCTGGTGAGATAATAACCAAGGGTAACAATCCAATATGGTTTGAAAGTTTATCATAAGTTTTACCGTTTCTTTTAATGACTTTTTTGGCACCTCTTTTAAAACTACAAACAATTTTCTCACTTCTTTGTTTATGGTCAAAAACACCATTAATAACAAAGAATTCTTGATTATGTCTTATGTTTTGTGTTGTTACAGGATTAAAATAGCTTTTACCTAAACATAAATGATAAATAGCATCAAGTACGTTTGTTTTACCAATACCGTTTGCACCAACGAAACAATTAATTTTAGAATCAAATTCAAAATCTTGCGACTCGAAATTTTTATAATTAAGGAGTGATAGATTTTTTAAAACCATCTTGATTTGAGACCTAAATTTTGTTTTAGAAAAAAGGCGAAGCGCAAAATATCGAAAAATAACGAATAAATACGCTTCTTGATTTCAATAAAAACTTTATTTTTGCGCGATTAATAGCAATATCGATGGCAACATATAAAAAGAGGGGTTTTAAACCAAAAAATAAAGTAGAAGAACAACTACTTGATGCGCAAGAAAGCACAACAGCAGAAGTGTTTAACACACTTGATGAGAGTGCTTCAAGAAGTGAAGAATGGGTTTCTAAAAACCAAAATATTATCTTAGGATTTATTGGTGTAATTGTATTGTGTGTGCTTGCTTACTTGGCGTATATGCAGTTTGTGTTGAATCCGAAAGAAGAAAGTGCCGCCAATGAAATGTATTATCCGCAGCAATATTTTGACCAAGCTTTGACCAATGAAGCAGCAAAAGATTCTTTATATAACTTGGCATTAAATGGTGCAGAAGGTAAATATGGTTTTCTTGATATTATTGATGAATATAGTGGAACAAAGGCCGCTAATTTAGCGAACTATTCTGCCGGAATGGCGTACTTAAATATGAATAAGTACCAAGAAGCTATTGAGTACTTAGAAGAATTTTCTTCTGACGAGGCCATGCTTGGTGCTTTATCAAAAGGTGGTTTAGGAGATGCTTTTATGCAACTTGAGCAGCCTGCAGAGGCTCTTGGTTACTATGAAAAGGCAATTGCACATAGTACGAATGATTTTACCACTCCAAAATTTTTATACAAAGCAGGTATCACAGCAATTGAATTAAATGAGAATTCAAAAGCTTTAGAGTATTTTGAGCGTATCAAGAATGAATTTGCTGCCTCAGATGAAGCAAAGTCTGTTGATGCTTTTATAGGTATGGCAAAAAGTGGAAAATAATGGCCACAGAAAATAAAAATTTATCGAGCTACGATAAAGCAACAATCCCAAACGCGAAAAACCTTCGGTTTGGGATTGTTGTTTCTGAATGGAATTCTGAAATTACCGAGGGTCTTTTTAAAGGTGCTCAAGATGCTTTAGTAGATTGCGGTGCTGACAGAGAAAATATTATTCGTTGGAACGTGCCAGGTAGTTTTGAGCTTACTTTAGGTTGTCAAAAAATGATTTCTAAAGAAAAGGTAGATGCCATTATAGCCATTGGTAGTGTTATTCAGGGCGAAACCAAACATTTTGATTTCGTATGCTCGGCCACAGCACAGGGTATTATGAATTTAAACCTTCAAACTGATACTCCTGTTATTTTCTGTGTCTTAACCGACAATACTTTACAACAGGCCATAGACCGTAGTGGTGGAAAACATGGTAATAAAGGTGTTGAAGCTGCCATTGCAGCTATTAAAATGGCGAACTTGGGGTAATTCTCATCCCTAGCCCTCCCATAGGTGAGGGAGTAAGATAGATTTTTAAGTACTTCTTGGAGACTTTATTATATTGGTATACATAATACCAATGTAATCTCCCCTTCTTCGGAGAGGTTAGGTATCTCTTTATTTTCTTCGCATCACTTTTCTGCATTTCAATTTTAAACTGTATTTTCCTTCTTTAGATTAGCTATTCATGAAATACAATTTTGACGAAATCATTGACCGCAAGAATACCAATGCAATGAGCCTTGGGGGCTATCGCGATTACCTTTTTAACGGCAGTGCGGAATTTAATTCTAAATACAATGATGACGATTTAATACCTATGTGGATTGCAGATATGGAATTCGCAACTCCTCAAGCCGTGGTTGATGCTGTTAAGAATAGAGCAGACCACCGCATTTTTGGCTATTCTCAAATTTTTGACCCCAACTACAAATCGGCTTTTTTAAAATGGTCTAAACAGCACTATAAATGGGCGTTTAATCCTGATCACTTAGTGACCTCGCATGGCGTTATTCCTGCCTTATTTGCGCTCGTAAAACAATTATGTAAGCCAGATGAAAAGGTGCTTATCATGACACCATCCTATGCTTTTTTTAAGTTAGCAATTGAAAGAAACGGCATTGAATTGGTCACTTCTGATTTAATCAATACGGAAGGTAATTATGACATTGATTTTGAAGATTTTAGAAAAAAAGCTGAAGACCCTAAGGTTACTTTGACCATATTTTGTAACCCGCATAACCCTACAGGCAGAATCTGGACGAATCATGAATTACGTCAATTTGGGTCTATTTGCATTGAAAATAATGTAACAATAATTAGTGATGAGATTCATTGTGACTTAATACGTTCACATAAAACCTTTATACCTCTAGCGAGCTTATTTCCTGAAAATGATAAAATAATAACCTGTATGGCACCTAGTAAGACTTTTAATATGGCGGGTTTTATGATTGCCAATATTATCATTCCAAATGAAAATGATTTGAAGATATGGAAAGAGACTCAAATCCCTATTGATAATCCGTTAAGCATTGCAGCGGCTCAAGCAGCTTACACCCACGGTCATGATTGGTTGATAGCCTTGCGAAAGTATTTAGATATAAATTTTGAATTTTTAAAAACCTTTCTTGAAGAACAACTACCTCAGGCCGTTTTTAAAGTGCCTGATGCTACTTATTTAGCTTGGGTAAATGTTGATGCTTATTTGCCTAATGAAGAAAATTTAACCTTGTTTTTTGCGAATGAGGCGGGTGTGCTTTTAGAGGGTGCCAATATGTTTGTCTCCAATGGTAAAGGGCATATTCGTTTGAATCTAGCCTGCCCTAAATCACGAATAAAAGAAGGATTAGATCGGATAAAGTCGGCTATTCTTTCACAGTAAATTTGTTGGCAAAAATTTGGTTTTTATTGAATGCTATACGGGCCTGATTTGTTAACAATTTTTGGCGGTTTATAAGTGGTATACTTTTTGATTTTAAGTAACTTTGATACAATGAGTTTTTTCAAGCGAAAATATCGAGAATATGATTATCAACCACGTTACTACAAAAGTGACAAGGAGGGTAATCCGTTTCGAATGGAGAACAAATTCGATCAATTTCGTTCTACAACAGCTAGTACTCGTGGTTTAAAAAGAAAGGTTGACAATGTACTTGCAGATTCACATCTAAAAGGAGATCGTTATATGCGTCTTCGCCTTTTGGTCATTATAGCCATTTTAGTATTTATTTTCCTGTTTATAATTGATTTTGATCTGTCTATATTTTTTGGTAAATAATGGCAGATATCATCAAACTCTTACCCGATCATGTTGCCAATCAAATTGCCGCTGGTGAGGTAGTGCAAAGACCTGCTTCGGTGGTCAAAGAACTACTTGAAAATGCAATTGATGCAAAATCAAGTACGATAAAATTGATTGTTAAAGATGGGGGCAAAGTATTGATACAGGTAGTAGATGATGGCATTGGCATGAGTGCTACTGATGCACGACTTAGTTTTGAGCGTCATGCCACTTCAAAAATTCAAAAAGCGGAAGATCTTTTTAAATTGAGCACAAAAGGTTTTCGTGGCGAGGCATTAGCTTCTATTGCTGCAATTGCGCATGTTGACATGCAATCACGGCAAGAAGATGAAGAAGTGGGTACGCATTTGAAAATTGAGGGTAGTAAAGTATTGTCTCAAGAAGTTGCCGCAGTACCCAAAGGCACTTCTATTGCCGTAAAGAATCTTTTTTATAATATTCCAGCACGTCGAAATTTTTTGAAATCGAATCAAGTTGAATTCCGTCATATCACTGATGAGTTTCATCGAGTGGCTTTGGCGCATCCTAAAATTGCTTTTCATTTTTATAATAACGGCAATGAGTTATTCAACTTGCCAAAAACAAATCAACGTCAACGCATTGTAAATATTTTTGGGGTAAAAACCAATCAAAAATTGGTTCCTGTTGCTGAAGAAACCGAAGTTTTGAAAATATCAGGTTTTATCTTAAAACCTGAATTTGCTAAAAAGAGTAGGGGTGAACAATTCTTTTTTGTGAATAATCGATTTATAAAGAGTCCGTATTTGAATCATGCCATTCTAGCAGCTTATGAAGGATTAATTCGTCCGAGCACCTATCCGGGTTATTTTTTAAGTTTAGAGGTTGATCCAGCTTCGATTGACATCAATATTCATCCAACAAAAACAGAAGTAAAATTTGATGATGAGCACACGCTTTATGCGATTCTAAGATCTACGGTGAAACACAGTTTAGGGCAATTCAATGTGATGCCAATCTTAGATTTTGAAAAAGATCAAAATCTAGAGACACCCTATGCCTATAAAAATAAAGGAGCGGCCATACCAAGGGTTGCCGTTGATTCTAGTTTTAATCCATTTCAAGAGGCTACCCAGAAAAAAGAATTAACACCGAGGCATGGTGCTTTTTCAAAACCCGCTTCTCAATCTTGGGAGAGCCTTTATGTGGGCTTAGAATCAGAAAAGGGCAACTCAAATGATTTTAGCAGTTTGCAATTTGAATCAGATGCCATAACGGGTTCATTATTTGAATCTAAAACAGAAGAGGAAATAACTACGCCTACCTTTCAGTTAAAACGAAAGTATGTAATCACAACTATAAAATCGGGTATGTTGGTTATTGATCAAGGCAGAGCTCATCAGCGGGTGCTTTATGAGAAATATTTAAAGAATATTACCATAAAAAAAGCCGTTAGTCAGCAATTGTTATTTCCACTTGAATTATCTTTTTCAAAGAATGACATAGCGCTTTTAAAAGAATTAGAAGAAAGTATGTCGACCCTCGGCTTTGTATTTGGAAACATTGAAGAGGAGCAAGTTTCAATAACCGGAGTACCTCATTTAGTTAAAGATAGTGAGGTGCAACATATTCTTGATTCATTGCTGGCTGATTGGCAGCATGGAACATCCCCTGACGGTTTTTCTCAAAATGATTTGCTAGCCAAAATTATGGCCAAAACATTAGCTGTTAAAACCGGAGAATATTTAGATAGCACCTCACAACAAGCCTTGGTTAATGATTTATTTGCCTGTAAAGACCCATTGGTTAGTCCGTTTAACAAACCTGTGTATGTTACTATTGGCGAAAATGAAATTGATAATAAATTTATGTAGATGAATAGATTAACAGATACGGTAAAGCATTTATTGATTATAAATGTTTTGTTTTTTATCGCTACAGAGATATATGGCGATTTGATGTATGAATGGTTCGCACTGTGGTTTCCGGAAAACGAATATTTTAAATTCTGGCAGGTATTGAGTCACATGTTTATGCATGGTGGGTTTGCGCATATAGGTTTTAATATGTTCGGACTTTGGATGTTCGGTGGACCTGTAGAGCAGTACTTAGGAAAACAAAAATTCATCTTTCTTTATTTTTCTGCGGGATTAGGAGCTGTTCTATTTCAATTAGGGGGATATTATTTCAACTACCTTCCTGTTCATGAGGAATTATTGAACTTAGGCTTGACTGCTGACCAGATTTTTCAAATGATGTCTTCAAACCAGAAAATTGAGGGTTTAACTGATATTCAATTTGAACGTTTACAGGAAGCATATCCTATTTATAAAAATTCGTACAATGCTTTGATGGTAGGAGCCTCAGGATGTATTATGGGGCTATTGGCGGCATTTGGTGTGATGAACCCCAATGCGGAATTAATGATGATTTTTTTACCCATTCCAATTAAGGCAAAATACTTTATACCGGGTATCATTCTTTTAGATGTCATCTCTGCAGTAACAGGGCAATCATTTTTTAGTCCGAGTAATACTGCATATTTAGCTCACGTTGGTGGAGCTTTTATTGGGTTTATTGTCATGTGGTATTGGAAAAAGAATTCGTTTAACAAAAATAGGTGGGATCTATAATGGCTGGCGGACTTCGATATCAGTATTCGCGTTTAAGCATTGCAGAAAAGTTGATTGCAATCAATGTCTTGGTTTTTATTTTAGACCTTATATTGCCTTTCTTGTTTAAACTGGGCGCTAACAGTATTCAGCAATGGTTTTGGTTACCCAATGTTTTAAATGAGTTTTTTTCACAACCATGGTCGTTAATTACCTACTCCTTTTTTCATTTTGATTTCTGGCATATTTTCCAAAACATGTTAATTCTTTATTTTTCAAGTCGAATACTTTTGAACTTATTTGATGGTCGAAAATTTTTGAACATTTATTTTTTGGGCGTGATTGCAGGCGGCCTAGCATTCCTTTTAAGTTATAATATCTTTCCTGTCTTTTTAGAGGATGTAAAACCCATGATTGGTGCTTCTGCTGGGGTTATGGCAGTACTCATATTTGTTTGTGCCTATATTCCAAATCAAGAAGTACGACTTATTTTTTTCAATCTAAAGCTATGGTATATTGGTGCTTTTTTTGTGTTGAAAGATTTAATATTACTCTCCACTGAGAATTCTGGCGGTCATATAGCACACCTTGGTGGGGCATTACTGGGTTATATGTACGCACGTCAATTGGTTCAAGGGCTCGATATTGGTGCTGGGTTTTCTAAATTAATTGATGGTTTAATCAATTTCTTTACTCCGAGTAAAAGAAAAGCACCAATGAAAACTGTTTATAAAAATCAAAAGACAAGTACAGGTTCAACAGCCAAATATGAGAAAGATTTACATCAAAAAAAGATTGATGCTATACTTGATAAAATAAGTAAGTCAGGCTATGAAAGCTTAACAAAAGCTGAGAAAGATTTTCTTTTTAAGGCTGGTAAAAAAGAGTAAAATTGAAGCATTTGTCAAAATTTCACAGATTCTTTTTCTTGCTAAATATAGTAATGGTTGTATTACTATTTCTCGCTTGCATTACCCCTCATTTGTCCAATGAAAATTTTTCCTTTTTAACCTTTGTAAGTCTATCAGTGCCTGCCTTGGTTTTGATAAACATTCTTTTCATTGGTTATTGGCTATTACTTAGAAAGACGAAACTCATTGTACCTTCATTGTTGGTATTACTCATTGGCTATTTTTCGTTGGGTACATTTTATAGGTTTCATTTCTTTAAAGATGAACCAGCACCCAATGATTTACAAGTAATGAGTTTTAATGTGCGCTATTTCAATAAAAATGAAAATATTGAAGGAGAAACTATTTTTGAAGATACTCAATCATTTATTGCTGCTGAGGATCCTGATATCATTTGTTTTCAAGAACCCGACTATCTCAAACGAGATGAATTCAAAAAATACCCTCATTTTTTCTTGAAATATATGAATACCTATGGGAGAGGATTATTAGGAATTTATTCTAAATATCCGATAATAAATAAAGGAATGATCACTTTTCCGAAAACCCACAGCAATGCCTCTTATGCTGATATTGTCTATAAAAAGGATACCATTAGAGTTTATAATGTGCACCTCGAGTCCTTAGGAATTACTCCAGGAAATAGAGTGTTAAGAAGTAAACGATCAGATAAGGTAGTACGCATGTTGAATGCTGCATTTAAAAAACAACTAGAACAAGCTGAAATTTTAAAAGAACATATTGCCGCTAGTCCGTATAAAACGCTTTTGTGTGGCGATTTTAATAATAATCAATTCTCTAACATTTATAAAACCATAAAAGGTGATTTTCAAGATACTTTTATTGAGCAGGGTAGTGGCTATGGCAGGACATTATATTTTCATAAAATACCCGTGCGTATCGATTTTATTTTTGCTGATCATAACTTTGAAGTGACCAGTCATCAAAACTATGATGTCAAATTTTCAGATCATTATCCGGTCATGGCATCATTAAAGTTGCGTGCTGATTAGAAAACAATCTACCAAGTCTGCCATCATATGAATCAGTAATGCCACCCCAAAAATTCTCGTTTTTTTAGGAATTAATAACAGCGTATACAAGGCAATAGCCCAATACGTGTGCAACGGATGAAAATTAATACTACATCGGTTAGGATCAAAAATAGGAGTTGCCAACAAATGGTCTAAATCAATTACAATAGCAGCAAGAAGAATAAGAATGGACTTTGATCTATACTGTTTGAAAAAAAACCAACCGACTAGAATAGGAACTAAAAAATGAATGCCATAATGAATGATAAATCTAAGCATTCAATGAGTCTAAATTGATGTTTTTTAAATACTGCATGGCACTGGTACCCTCATTAAATAACAAATCAAGAATACTCATATTTTGAAGAAAACCATGTCGATCACCAAAAACTTGATTATATTCTTCAAAATCTAGGGACACCTCTTTTTTTGCATTCGCTAAGAATCGCATGTCATTTTCATGATGCTTCAAAAACTCATTGGTTCTTGAATTAGGCATGTCGAACTGAAGACAATGGCATACCACCGCAATGGTTGCTAAGTTTAATTCTAATAAAGATTCTTGTGTTTTTTCGAAAAGAGGAGCGATGTCATCTTCATAATATTCAAAGAAAGGTGAGGTGCGGTATGCTGTCTGTATAGTTCGCCAATGTTGACGTTGCCATTTTTCTTGATAGTCAATTTTAACATCAGCATATTTTTGACGCCCTTGCTTTTTACCTACATGTTGTATAGGTATGTTAAGCATTAATTGTCCGCGATCGGCACAAATATAGGTGCGATTGCGAAAGGTTTGTTTTTGAAAATTATCTGCAACTTCCCAAATCACTTCATTTTGAGCTAAAGCAGCAAAAGTGATAATGTTAGGGAAATAGGTAGGATGTAAAACAATCTTCAATGGTTAAAAATGCTTACTTATTGTTTCTTTTTATGTTTCTTCCAGAAAAAATCAAAAGCAAAATAACCTGCTAGTGCCATCAAGAACCATTTGAAATAAGAAACAGGTTCTCCTGATCCGTTAACTGTAGTAAAAATTCGATCCCAACGTGGCTTCCATTTCCAAATTGCATTCATTCTTCCTTTTGCATCGGTAAAATTATCAAAGCTCATCCATATAAATATAGGTGTACCTACTATATGATTTGCAGGTACATAACCCCATGCACGACTATCTTCTGAATGGTCACGATTATCGCCCATCATCCAATAATAATCTTGTTTAAAGGTATAGCTCGTTGCCACTTTGCCATTGATGCTGATTTCATTTCCTGAAACACTAAGCGTATTGCCCTCGTACTCTTTTATAATTTTCTTATAAAATGGTAAAACTTTTAGATTGAGGGCGATGGTTGCTCCTTCCTTCGGAATGTAAATTGGACCTAAATGATCATAATTATTAGGGTAGGCTGCATCTTGAGGAAATAAATTACCAGTACCCTTAGGATCAATAATTTTAACGACCGAGTCAATGGTACTGTTGGCTCGTAAGCTTGCCACCATTTCAGCGGTTAAAGTGGCTTGTTTCATCAAACTTTTTTCTTCTGAAAGTCGAAGACCAACTTGATTCGCTTCACTTGCCGCGATTCCAGATTTACGGGTAAAAACCTCTATTTTTCCATCTTCTCGCCTTTTGGAACCAACGGCATATTGGTTCAAAAGATCTATTTGAGCTTGACTCAAATTAGGAGTAGGTATAATATATTTTCTTTGAAAGTCATTAACATCTAATTCTGTAAAGACCCTAGAAGATACACCTTTACTACCATACACCATATAATCAAATTGAGGTTTGGCCCGATCTGTCAGCTCTAGTTGTTTTCCATCAATAAATACCATACCGTCACGTACTTCTAGCGAATCACCCGGCAGGCCAACACAACGCTTTACGTAATTTGATTTTTTATCAATTGGCTTTCTAACGCCTTGTTCCTTTACAAAAAACTGACGCACTGTATCTGCTGGCCAGCTAAAAACGACAATATCATTTCTATTGATCTCTTTAAAGCCAGGTAATCTGTAATAAGGTATTTGTGGTTTTCTTAAGTAAGACGGAGCTCCTACTATTGGCAAAGTATCGTGAACCATTGGTGCAGCAACCGCCGTCATGGGCACACGCGCCCCGTAGTGAAACTTGCTTACAAACAATAAATCACCGACGCGAAGTGTACGTTCTAGTGACCCTGTAGGTATAACGTAGGGCTGTATGAAATAGGTATGAACTAAGGTGGCTGCAACAATGGCAAAGACAATAGAGCTTACCCATTCGCCAGCAACGGTAGTGGGTTGTAGACTTCGGTCTTCAATATAGTTTACGTCAAGAGCATAATTTACATAATAGATATAGAAACCAAGGGTCAGTACTACTGCCCAAGTTTCCCAGAGGGAGTTTCTACCAAAACTGCGAATGGTTTCTACCCAAACCACCGGAAACATTAATAAATTGATGATAGGAATAAAAAGTAAAATAACCCACCATTTAGGTCGATTAATAATTTGCATTAAAACAATGGCATTGTAAACGGGTATGGCAGCTTCCCAAGCTTTTCGTCCGGCTTTTACATATAATTTCCAAGTTCCTACAAAGTGTATAACTTGAATAAGAAGTATGAAAATAATCCAAGCGGTTGCATTCATTATAATTGGGTTTGAAGTGAATTAGATTTTAGTTTTCTTCGGTTTTTATTAGCTAATCTTTTGCAAATAATAGCTTTCTAGTAACATTATAATCTTTCTTAACCAAGGTTTAACACATCTTTCATGCTAAAAACGCCTGTTTTGTTTTGTAGCCATTCAGCTGCTATAACTGCGCCGAGTGCAAAACCTTCACGGTTATGTGCTGTATGATTTATGGTTATACTATCGACCTTACTTTCATAATTTACCGTATGCGTACCGGGTACATTTTCAATACGTTTCGCATCGATTTGAATTTCATGATCATTTTCACTGCTATGTAACTTCCAGCTTTGGTAATTGCTATTGTTGATAATTCCTTCTGCCAAAGTTATGGCGGTTCCACTTGGAGCATCTAATTTTTGGGTGTGATGAATTTCTTCCATAGTAATTGAATAATCCTTTAGATTTTTCATCATACGCGCCAAATAGTTATTCAATTCAAAAAAGATATTCACGCCTAAACTGAAATTTGAGGCATAAATAAAGGCTCCTTTATATTCATTACATAGCGCAACAGCCTCATCGAATTTCTCTAACCATCCTGTAGTTCCTGAAATAACAGGAGTATCATTTTCAAAACAATTTTTGATGTTATCAAAAGCGATGTTCGGAATACTGAAATCTATTGCGACATCTACTTGAGAAAAATCCACATCGGGACTATCAATATCAACCTTAGCAACAATGGTATGGCCTCTTTTTATAGCAATTTGTTCAATCATTTTACCCATTTTACCGTAGCCAAAGAGTGCAATATTCATAGGTTAAAATTTAATGATAAGTGCTAACCCGTAGTTTGGGTCATTTGTAAATTGGTTGGTATACAAATAAGGTTCAACATTCATTTTCCAACTCAAATCATCGCTGATATTGAACTGTTTTAAATGGGCATCAACATTAGCATCAACGATATTTAGTGCATAAAGTACAATAGTTGCCAATAAGGTTAAATCTCGGTCATTTTGAGTCTGATTTTGCAATCTTTCCAAACGCTCATTGTCAACATCTGGAGTGATGGGGGTAATACCATCTGAGGGTATTAAATCAAAAAATCTGTCGTCAGTAAAACCAGCCCGTCTTCTTTTAAAAGCATCTCGTAAATCATTGTATTGCCCGTCAAAAAATGTGTACCCATAAATACCTGCTGCGAGTGCCCCCCAAACAATTGGGGCTTTCCAATAACGTTTGTTATAAATCTGCCCCATACCAGGTACCACTGCCGAATAAAATGCTGCTTTACTAGGGGCTAAAGGATTTATAAATTCTTGTTTTTCAGTTAAGGTTTCATCTATGATGATTCCGTCTTTTTTAAGATCCACTTTTAAAGAATCTATTTCCTTTGTCACAGGTTCATTTTCTTGTGACCAAACATGTAGAGTGCTGAATAAAAAAAAGCTATATATGAAAACAATTTTACGCACCGGTAATCAATTTTTTAATTCGCTTTAATTCATCTTTTGAATCAAAAGAAATGGTAACTTTTCCTTTTCCATTTACGTTTGAACTAACTGTAACGGGGGTTTGTAAGAAATCAGAAAGTTCTTTTTTGGTGTTATTATTTAGGCTACTAGATTTAGATTTTGTCTTTTGATCCAGAATTTTTGGGTCGTTATTCAAATCTTTAACAATGCGCTCAGTTTCTCGAACCGAAAGATTCTGACCTACAATTTTTTCGTAGATGGCAATCTGTGCTTCTTTACTACCAACATTTACCAGAGCTCTACCATGACCCATGCTTACAAAACCGTCTCTAATACCCGTTTGAATTATGGGGTCTAATTTTAATAAACGAATATAGTTAGCGATGGTTGATCGCTTTTTACCCACACGGGTACTCAATTTTTCTTGAGTCAATTCAATTTCATCAATTAACCTTTGGTAAGATAGGCCAATCTCAATGGGGTCTAAATCTTGACGTTGAATATTTTCTACCAATGCCATTTCTAAAGATTCTTGATCATTGGCAATTCTGATATATGCCGGTATTGTTGTTCTACCCGCTTGTTTTGACGCTCTATAACGTCGCTCGCCTGAAACCAATTGAAATTTATTGAATTCTAATTTTCGAACCGTGATGGGTTGAATAATACCTAATTCTTTTATTGATATTGCAAGTTCTTCTAAAGCTTCATTGTTAAAATTGGATCGCGGTTGAAAAGGATTCACTTCAATAGCATCTAAATCAAGTTCAATAATGGTACCTACCAGTTTTTCTGCATTTTTATCAGAAACAGATTTAATATCATTGTCTGGATCCTTCAATAAAGCAGATAATCCACGACCTAGCGCTTGTTTTTTAGTTGCTTTCGCCATTTATACGGTTTGGGTATTTTTTTTAACCAATTCATTTGCCATATTTAAATAATTGGCTGCACCTTTACTACTAGCATCATATTTTATAATACTTTCACCATAACTTGGCGCTTCACTTAGTCTAACATTGCGCTGTATGATGGTTTCAAAAACCATATCAGAAAAATGCTTTCTAACTTCTTCGACTACTTGGTTTGATAATCGCAGTCTAGAATCATACATAGTTAATAGCATACCTTCAATATCTAAATCAGGATTATGTATTTTTTGAATACTTTTAATGGTATTTAAAAGCTTACCTAATCCTTCTAAAGCAAAATACTCACATTGAATGGGTATAATAACTGAATCTGCTGCGGTCAGAGCATTTAGAGTAAGAAGCCCTAATGAAGGTGCGCAATCAATTAAAATATAATCATAGTGTTTTTTTAAATCAGTTATTGCTTGCTTCATCATGTACTCACGCTGATCTTTGTCAACCAATTCAATTTCAATGGCTACTAAATCAATATGTGAAGGAATCAAATCAACATTCGGGCTCGTGGTTTCAAGAATAGTTTCTTTAGCCATCAACGTATGCTCTAACAATTGATAGGTACCTCGTTCAACACTTTCAACATCAATGCCTAACCCAGAGGTAGCATTCGCTTGAGGATCTGCATCAATTAATAAAACTTTCTTTTCAAGTACTCCTAACGCGGCAGCTAGGTTAACAGTTGTAGTAGTTTTACCAACACCACCTTTTTGATTTGCAATCGCAATTATCTTGCCCATTCATCTATTAAGTTAGGCCGTAAAAATACAATTATTTATGCAGTCAAAGAATGAATTTTGTTAACAGAAAGTGAACAAAAGGGGGCTATTTGCGTTAAATTGAGTTAAAGTTAATTGGTTACTCTTTTTTCTTATTTTTTACACTGTCTTCATATTCAATCAAATAGATTTCTTCATTCTTCTTTTTCAGGTAATATTCTTCACGAGCAAATTTTTCAAGTTGTTTTGGATTCGCCAATTTTTCAATGGTTTCTTTATCTTTTTTTATTTCTTCTTTAAGAAATTTTCGTTGTTTTTCTAGTTTGTCAATTTCGCCCTTTAATTCCATATGAATAAGCAGCGAATTGGTGTCGAAAAAAACCATCCAAACCACAAAGGCAGTCAAAACCAATATGTAAATACTACTGAATATTGTTGCGATACGAAACCACTTACTATTTTTAAATCCCTTCCAACTCATGATTTCTGTTTTGTTTTCTCATTAACAATACCTCGTAAAATGGCAACGGCCTGGTGTATATCCTTATTGTTGGTTATAATGAAATCGGCAAATTCTTTGGTTGGTTCAATAAACTGTTCATGCATTGGTTTTAGCATGTTTTGGTAGTTATCTAAAGTTTCTTTTAAGCTCCAGCCTCTTTGGTTGACATCTCTTTTTATTCTACGGATGAGTCTTTCGTCTGCATCAGCTTGCACGAATATCTTCACATCACACATGTCTCTGATTTCTGGCTTCGATAAAATGAGAATGCCCTCAATAATTAAAATTTTGGCCGGTTGAGTAATACGTGTTTCTTTTTTGCGATTGCATTCTAAAAAGGAATAAACGGGTTGCTGAATAGGTTGACCTTTTTTCAATTCTTTTAAATGGGTGGCCAATAGTTTAAAGTCTATAGAATTCGGATGGTCAAAGTTCGTTTCACGGCGCTTCTCCAGCGTTAAATGCGATAAATCATTGTAATAAGAATCTTGAGTAATAACCTCAATTTCTTCATGGGGTAGCTCATTAATAATTTTTTGAACTACTGTGGTTTTACCACAACCGGTACCCCCTGTTATTCCTATGATTAGCATTCTAACACCTTTTGCACAAAAATAGCAAATTGAATTTCATTTATATGGGTATCGTATTATTCTAATTTTAATCTTCTTGCTTCTTTTTCATGTGTTACTTTTGCCAGATGCAAAATGAACAATTGAAACCCAATTTTGAGTTTATCGCTTTGATGGCTTCATTAATGTCAGTGGTGGCACTTTCAATTGATGCTTTATTACCTGCTTTGGCCAGTATTGGCATTTCAATAAATAGTGTTGACCCAACTGATAATCAGTTGTTAATTACCATGATTTTTTTGGGTTTAGGTATCGGACAATTATTTTTTGGCCCCCTATCAGATAGTATAGGTCGAAAGCCTGTGGTATATATCGGATTCATCGTATTCATTACCGCAAGTTTTGTGTGTATAGGTGCGCCAAACTTAGAATGGATGGTGGTTGGAAGAATTTTTCAAGGCATCGGATTATCTGCCCCTAGAACAATGGCAATTGCTATTATTCGAGATACCTATAAGGGCGATTACATGGCTCGTGTCATGTCTTTTGTAACTGCATTTTTTATACTAGTACCTGTGGTGGCACCCATGATTGGCAAGTTGATTTTAGACCATTTTGGTTGGCGAGCCATCTTTTACTCCCAATTGATTATTTGTGTATTCATAAGCTTTTGGTTTTGGAAACGACAAACCGAAACTTTGAAACCTCAGTTCAAAGTAAATTTCTCTATCAAACGATTTGTCGATGGCTTTTTAGAATTTATAAAGTACAAAGAGACGGTTGCCTTTACGATTATTTCAGGACTCATAACAGGTGCTTTTTTGGTGTACCTTAGTGCAGCGCCTCAGGTTTTTGAGGGGCAGTATGGACTCGTAGATGAGTTTCCGTATATTTTTGCAGGCCTTGCCATTTCAATTGGTTTTGCTACTTTTTTGAGTGGTACTTTGGTGGTGCGCATAGGCATGCGCAAATTATCTTTTAATGCATTGTGCTCGTTTTGTGCGATAGCAATTCTATACATCGTATTATTTTATGATCGACCAAACCCAAGCGTGCCAATTTCAATTCTTTTTTTAAGTACCCAGTTCTTTTGCCTTGGCTTTTTATGGGGTAATTTTAGATCCATAGCCATGGAACCCATTGGTCATATTGCCGGTATCGGCGCGGCGATCAATGGTTTTTTTTCTACAGTACTAGCGGTTCCAATTGCTGATTTTATAGGTGGATTTATTGACCAAACCATGTGGCCCATGTTTTTTGGTCTTGCTGTCTGTGGTTTGATGGCTTTGGGTATTATGATTTTTGTTCGAAAGAAATGAATACACCTTTGTCATTCCGAACAAAGTGAGGAATCCTACCTTAGAGTTAGGAAGAATAAAAGGTTTACTAAAAAGCACATTGTTTATTTTCCTACACATTGATTTCAAACTTGCTAGCAGTTCCCTCCTGCGTCGGGAGGACAAATGAATACACCTTTGTCATTCCGAACAAAGTGAGGAATCTAACGAGATGAATAACGAAAATATACTTTCAAATAAAAACTAAACACTTGAATTTAACTACATATTGAATTCAAACATGCCAGCAGTTCCCTCCTGCGTCGGGAGGACAAATGAATACACCTTTGTCAATCCGAACTGGTTTTGTCATTCCGAACAAAGTGAGGAATCCTACCTTAGAGTTAGGAAGAATAAAAGGTTTACTAAAAAGCACATTGTTTATTTTCCTACACATTGATTTCAAACTTGCTAGCAGTTCCCTCCTGCGTCGGGAGGACAAATGAATACATCTTTGTCATTCCGAACAAAGTGAGGAATCTGACCTAAGCGTTAAAAAGAAAAAGAGGTTTCATGAAAACCTGAAACCTCTTTTTTCTACAACTTTCTGCATCATGAATTTCACAAAGCATTATCTATAATTTCTTGAACCACATCTGGGTTTAAGAGCGTACTTGTATCGCCTAAATTTGAAGTGTCTTTTGACGCTATTTTTCTCAGAATACGACGCATAATTTTACCACTTCGAGTTTTGGGCAATCCTGATACAAATTGAATTTTATCGGGCTTGGCAATAGGTCCAATAGTGTCAGCTACTTTTTGTCTAATTGATTTTTGCAACTCGTCAGAGCCCTGGAAACCATCATATAAAATCACATACGTATATAGTGCATTTCCTTTTACATCGTGAGGAAATCCAACCACTGCACTTTCAACTACTGCTTCATGTTCGTTAATCGCATTTTCTATCGGTGCTGTTCCTAAATTGTGACCTGAAACAATGACTACATCATCAACACGACCAGTTATACGGTAATTTCCGTTTTCATCTCTTAAGGCACCATCTCCTGGAAAATATTTTCCTTCGTAAGCAGTGAAATATACATTTTTATAGCGTTCGTGATTGCCATAAATAGTTCTTGCCAATGATGGCCAAGGAAATTTAATGGCTAAAATACCTTCGGCAGGGTTCTCTTTAATTTCGTTTCCGTTTTCATCTAATAATACGGGTTGTACACCTGGCATCGGTAAGGTTGCATAGGTAGCTTTGTCTGGAGTCACGCCCGCAAAAGAGGTAATCATCATGCCTCCTGTTTCTGTTTGCCACCAAGTGTCTACAATAGGGCATTTGCCTTTGCCAACATGTTCGTTATACCAATTCCAAGCTTCTTCATTTATTGGCTCTCCTACAGTTCCAAGCGTTTTTAGATCTGATAAATCATATTTTGTTACTAATTCTGTTGGATGTTTGGCTAAGGCTCTAATAGCTGTTGGTGCTGTATAAAATTGATTGACTTTATGTTTTTCGCATATTTCCCAGAAGCGTCCAAAATCTGGATAACTTGGTACTCCTTCAAACATCACAGTTGTAGCTCCATTGGCCAATGGACCATAAACTATGTAACTATGTCCTGTAATCCATCCAATATCTGCAGTACACCAGTATATGTCGTTTTCTTCATATTGAAATACATTTTTAAACGAAAAGGCTGTATATACCATATAACCGCCACAAGTGTGTACCATGCCTTTTGGTTTTCCTGTAGATCCAGAAGTATAAAGTATAAACAACATATCTTCGGCATCCATTATTTCTGTCGGACAATTATCATCTACTTTTGCTAATTCATCGTGCCACCAAACCTGATTTGCATTAAGAGTAACATCTGAATTAGTACGTTTGAGTACAATAGTAGTTTCAATCGTAGGGCAGTTTTTCAAGGCATCGTCAGCAATGTCTTTTAATGGGGTTATTTTACTACCTCTATAACCTCCATCTGCAGTTAGCAAAATAGTGCAATCAGCATCGTTTATTCTAGCTGTTAAGGCCGTTGAAGAAAATCCTGCAAAGACTACTGAATGTATAGCTCCAATTCTTGCACACGCTAAAACAGCAATTGCTAATTCTGGCACCATTGGCATATATATACAAACACGGTCTCCTTTTTTTACCTTATTATTTTTTAATGCATTTGCAAACTGGCAAACTTTACTGTGTAATTGTTTATAACTAATGTGCTGAGCGTCTTCAGTAGGATCGTTCGGTTCAAAAATAATAGCTGTTTTGTCTCCTCTTGTTTCAAGATGACGATCTAGGCAGTTTTCCGTAATGTTAAGCCTCGCGCCTTCAAACCATTTTATTTCTGGTTTCGTAAAGTCCCAATTTAAAACAGTGTTCCATTTTTTACGCCATGTAAAATTTTCTTCAGCAATGGCTTCCCAAAATGCTTCTGGGTTATCAGTCGATTCTTTATAAATACGATTATATTCTTCTAGGTTTTTTATATGATAATTGCTCATGCGAACTTAATTTCTAGGGATAAGCTTATGCAAACTCGATATTTCTTTGATGCCTAATAAATAGGATATCATATAAAGCTCTATTAGTTTAAGTTTGTTAGGGACTAAAATTAAGAAAAATTAATGATTGGAAGCTTCTCCAGCTCCACTCGGAATTCTGATGTCTTCTACAATTTCTTGAACATTTTGAGGTGGCGGTGGGGTAAATTGCATCACAACTATTGATACTATAAAGTTGACCAACATTGCTACGCTACCAAAACCTTCGGGAGAGATATCAAACCACCAATCTATTTTTAAACCGGCCACGGCTTCTTTACCACCATCAAAAATGCCGAACTTGAATTTGAGCATATAGAAGAGCATTAATGAAATTCCGACAATCATACCAGCAATGGCACCCTCTTTGTTCATTTTTTTATAGAAGATACCTAGAACAATAGCTGGAAAGAAGGAAGCAGCGGCAAGTCCGAATGCCAGGGCGACAACGGCAGCTACAAAACCTGGGGGATTGATTCCGAAATAACCCGCAATAATTACAGCAATAGTAGCAGCTCCTCTAGCAACCCAAAGCTCTCCCTTTTCCGAAATATTTGGTCTAAATACTTTTTTGACTAAATCGTGGGAAACAGAAGATGAAATAACTAATAATAAGCCGGCTGCAGTTGACAGGGCCGCCGCTAAACCTCCAGCAGCTACCAAGGCAATTACCCATGGGGGAAGATCAGCGATTTCAGGATTTGCCAAAACCATTATATCTCTATTTACATTAAGCTCATTCAAATTTGCATCAGCTAGATATTGAATCTTTCCATCTTCATTTTTATCATTAAAAGAGATGAGCCCTGTAATTTCCCATTTAGAAAACCATTCCGGCATTTCTTCATAAGGTTGATTATTTACAGTTTCAATCATATTGGTACGGGCAAAAACTGCAACTGCTGGTGCAGTAGTATATAAAATAGCAATAAGGAGTAACGCCCAACCGGCTGATTTTCGAGCATCTTTAACTCTTTTAACAGTAAAGAAACGAACAATTACATGCGGTAAACCTGCTGTACCTACCATGAGGGCAAGAGTAATTGCAAAAATATCGATCATTGATTTTGAACCACTTGTATATTCATCAAATCCAAGTTCGGTTGAGAGTCCGTCTAATTTTTCCAGCAAAAAAGTTCCTGAACCATCATTTAAGGTAGATCCCATGCCTAATTGAGGAATTGGGTTTCCGGTCATTTGAAATGATATGAAAATTGCCGGAACCATAAAGGCAAAAATCAGAACACAATATTGTGCCACTTGGGTATAGGTAATGCCTTTCATTCCCCCTAAAACTGCATAGAAAAGAACAATAACCATCCCGATTACAACACCGGTAGTCATATCTACTTCAAGAAAACGGGAAAAAACGAGACCAACACCTTGCATTTGTCCGGCTACGTAGGTAAACGACACCAACAAAGCACAGAGAACCGCGACTAGTCGTGCCGTATTGGAATAATATCTTTCGCCAATAAAATCAGGTACTGTGAACTTACCAAATTTTCTTAAATAAGGAGCAAGCAAAAGGGCCAACAGTACATAACCGCCTGTCCATCCCATTAAATAAACAGAGCCGTCGTAACCAGCAAAAGCAATAATACCGGCCATAGAGATAAAAGACGCCGCAGACATCCAATCAGCTGCTGTGGCCATGCCATTTGCTAATGGAGAAACCCCTCCGCCAGCCACATAAAATTCTTTGGTAGATCCTGCTCTTGACCAGATAGCAATGCCAATATATAAGGCAAAAGTCAATCCAACTAAAATATAGGTCCAAGTTTGAACGGTCATAAATAAATTTATTTAATGTCATTCCTTCGAAGGAAGGAATCTATTAGTTATTGGTTGTCCTTTGATGGTTTTATTCGTTGTAACCGTACTTTTCATCAAGTTTATTCATAAGGCGTACATAAACAAAAATTAAAATAACAAACACATAAATAGAACCTTGTTGAGCAAACCAAAAGCCCAATTTGAATCCACCAATTTGTATAGTGTCTAGGGTGTCTTTAAAAAGAATTCCTGCCCCATATGAAACAACAAACCAAATACTGAGTAGTAGTATTAGATAGCGAAGATTCTCTTTCCAATAGGCTGTTGCTTTTTGCTGTTTTTCATTCATTTAAACTGAATTTATCGTCATTTCTGCACTAGTATATCTAGACTTACCCCTGACAGGTTTTTTACCAGAAAAGCGAATTATGTAATCTCTAATATAGATATTTAAATTGTAATCTGATTGCCCTATTAATTAGGCAAATAGATCACTCCACTAGACGAATCTTTTGTAGCGCCTGTAACTGATTTTAATACATTCCTTCGTTTTTCTATACGAAGTATACCCATAAGAGCAAAAACCAAAGCTTCCTTAAATTCTATAAGTTTTTTTGACGGAATAATAACTTCAGTTTTATCACCTAATTTTTCTTGTAAAGTCTCTATTAAATAGTGGTTTAAAGCACCACCACCTGTAACCAATAAACTGCTTTTATCTTTCTGTTGATGTTTTGAAATTGCTTGCGATACTTTTTCGCAAATGTGATGTACTGCGGTATGTAGTTTATTTTCCATCGAATCAGTAATACCTTCTATTATGGGCACTACCTTTTTTATAAACCATTCATAACCAATTGATTTAGGGTAGGGTAGGGTGTAATATTCTAAATCATTGAGTTGGTCGAACATTAATTGATTCAGCCGCCCGGAGCGTGCTAGTTTTCCACCATCATCGAAAGCCAAGTCTGTTTTTTGTGTGATATGGTTTAACACCATATTGGCTAAACCTATATCATAAGCGATGCGTTTACCATTCTCTTGAAATGAAATGTTGCTGATACCACCCAGGTTTAAACAAAAGTCATAGTGACTGAAAAATAATAGATCGCCTATAGGTACAAAGGGCGCTCCTTGCCCCCCTAAAGCAACATCATTTGTTCTAAAATCACAGACTACTTTTTGGCCGCTTACATTGGCCAAATGTTGACCCGAACCGATTTGAAAGGTAAAGCCTTTTTCAGGTTGATGGTGTGTGGTATGGCCATGACTAGCGATATAGTCAATCTCAAGTTTCTTTTCTGAAATAAAGCTTTTTGCTTCCCTACCGAGCCAAGAGCCGTATTCATTATGAAATTGCAATAATTCATCGGCCTTTAAATGAATAGAATTTTTCAATTTCGCCTTCATCTCAGCTTCATACGAAATACTCTTAGTTTCTTTAATTTCAAAAGACCAATTATCATCATCATTTTTAATGAGGCAATAGCATAAATCGAGTCCATCTAAAGATGTACCCGACATGAGTCCTAAAATTTTATAGCTATTCATTTTATAAGGTAACAGGTAATTTTCCTTTGGCTTTAACTTTAGCTAAAAAATGTTGCACAGCATTCTTTTGAAATACCTCAGAATCTTGATAAACGAGTACAATGTTTTCAATTGTATCATCATCTAAATGATTTAGAACAAAAGGGTTGCCAAAAAGGTAAAGGGTTACATTTTTATTTGTCGCTACCTCATTAATTAAGGCTAATTCTTCTTCACTAATTCCAAATTTATTTCGAGTACGCACCTGGGGCGGAAATAAAGCAATCAAGATGTTTTTATCATTTTTTACTTTTTCTCTAATCACGTCAATTGGCATACTAGAACTGCTATAATGACTTCGTGTATTGGTTGCCATTACACCTAATGAAAATTCATTTTTAACCGTTTTGTCTAATGAAATTATAGCAAAATCATTTTTACCAAATTCTACTAGGTTTTCTTCATTGCCTTTATAGAGACTCAAGCTTTCAGAGGCAATTTTAGAATTTAAATCAACATAATTATAAGCAGAGTCTTCACTATTTTCTGCTGTAGAATACGCTTTTTCTTTTAGCTGCCATACGCGTTTAAAACTTAATTCTATTTGTTCTTTTGATGCATTTTTAGCAATAGTCGCAATGCCTTCAATCGGATTTTCAGCAAAACAGAGAAAATCATTTCCGGCATTAAAGGCTACCCATTCTAACTCTCCTTTAGTTGTAAACATTTTTGAGACACTTTTCATATTTAAAGCGTCAGAAATGATAACATTATTAAAGTCTAGCTCTTTGCGTAAAATATTTTGAATTATTTCAGGCGATATGGTAGCCGGAGTTCGATCTCCGTTAGCCAGTGCAGGCACTGATAAGTGACCAATCATCACAGCATCTACATTAGACTGTATTAGTTTTTTAAAAGGATATAATTCAGTAGCATCTAATTCTTCTTTTGATTTATTGATAACCGGTAAACCTAAATGCGAATCGGTAGCCGTATCGCCATGCCCAGGAAAATGCTTAGCACTGGTCAATATGCCTTGAGATTGTATACCGTTATTAAAGGCAACTGCTTTTTTTGCAACTAAATCAGGTTGTTCTCCGAAAGAACGAAATCCTATCACTGGATTATTAGGATTGTTGTTGACGTCAACAACGGGCCCTAAATTCCAATGGATACCTGCTTCTTTAAGATCATTGGCAATGTTTTTTCCCACTTCATAAATTAATTCATCTTGATTTTGCATAGCTCCGAGAGTTATCGCATAGGGGTATTGCGGCGTATTTTCAACGCGCATGGCAAGTCCCCATTCCGCATCAATGGCAATTAATAAAGGATATTTCGCGGCTTTTTGGTAACGTGTTATCAATTGCTTTAATCGGTCTAAACTTTCCGCATTGATGATTACTTCTTGTTTACTTCCAAAATTTGCCGCTGTACTTACACGACTGTGAAAAAAACAAAGTGCTCCGACATCTTGTTCTTTGATTAATTTTTCAATAGATTGAATAGCTTCTTCAGTATCATTAATATAGGCTGCGGGCATAAAAAACTGACCTATTTTTTCTTTTTCTGTCAATGTTTTTGTCGCTTCTTCATAAGAAAGAATGGTGCTCACTACCGATTCTGATACAGAGGTTTCTTTTTCTTGCATTTTACAAGAACATAAGAATCCTATTGAGAGTAGCAAGAAAAGAAAAAGTGGTTTAACTAAAAAGCTAGGTTTTGACATGTTTTGAATTAGGTTTAAAGAATCAACTATTTTATACTAAAATAGCCTTTTAAACTTTTAAATAATCCTTTCGTTTAAAACTTGTAGCGCACAAAGGCCTCCATGGCTGCATAATCTGATAAGCCAAGAGCGTTATACGCTTTAGCAGTAGTACTGTTTCGCTCTTCTGCACGCATCCAGAATTCACGTGAATCATCACCTTGAAACATGACGCCGTCTTTCTGAGTTTGATGCGCGAAAATTGCTTTTCGCTTACGTAATACCTGCCCCGGACTCATTGGTACTGCCATTTCAATTTCATTAATATCCCATTCATGCCATGCACCCCGATATAACCAAAGCCAACACTCTTTGCTGAACTTTTCATTCTGTAAGTTTTTCATGGCTTCTAAAACAGCATCTAAACAAACTTTATGTGTGCCATGGGGATCAGCTAAATCGCCAGCGGCATACATTTGATGTGGTTTAATTTCTTTAATGATTTGCATCATTATCAAAATATCTTCTTCTGAGAGATTTTTCTTCTTAATAGTACCCGTTTCGTAAAATGGTAAATCTAAAAAGTGAACATTTGAATCATTTAAGCCTAAATATCGAACAGCAGCATATGATTCTGCCCGTCTTATATTTCCTTTTAATTTTCGAAGTTCGGGCGAATCAAAACTACTTTCTTTTTTCGCTTTGATAGAATCAATAATTTTTTGAGCCTCAGAATTTTGAGAAATCTGTTTTGAAATTTCTGCGTATTTACGGGCATCTTCATCTGAAACAGCGATATTACCTGAAGTTTGATACACCACATGAACATCATGACCTTGCTCAATTAAACGATCAAATGTGCCACCCATTGAAATAACATCATCATCAGGGTGCGGGCTAAAAATGAGTACTCTTTTTTTCATGGGTAAAGCACGTTCAGGTCGGTTTGAATCGTCTGCATTTGGTTTACCACCGGGCCAGCCTGTAATGGTGTGTTGCAGTCGATTGAACATCCAAATGTTGAGGTCATAAGAATCTTGAAGGCTTAATAAGTCAGCCATTCCGTTATCGTTATAATCTTTGTCTGTTAAACTTAAAATTGTTTTCTTTTGCTTGGTGCAGAGCCATACAATAGCTTTGGCTGTTAGTGGTTTTGTCCATATACAAGAGCGTACCAACCATGGGGTTTTATTTCGTGTCAACTCACTACCAGCAGCCGTATCTAAAACAAAAGTGCAGTTGTCATGCTTTTGTAGATAGGTCGCTGGTACCTGCGATGAAATATCGCCTTCAATGGTTTCTTTGAGAATAGCAGCCTTATTTTGACCCCATCCTAAAAGAACAATTCTTTTTGCTTTTCTAACTGTGGCAATACCCATAGTAATTGCCTTTCTCGGCACATTGTCAATGCCTAAAAACGAAAACGCCGCATCTACTCTAGTAATATGATCTAGGGTAATGGCACGTGTTCTTGAATTATAATGTGAACCGGGTTCATTAAATCCAATATGGCCTGTACGGCCAATACCGAGTAGTTGAAAATCGATTCCGCCTAATTCCTTTATTTTCTTTTCATACCCTACGCAATAGTCTAAGACTTGATCATAAGGAATCTTGCCATCTGGAATGTGAATATTTTCTGAAAGAATATCAACATGATTAAAAAGATGTTCATGCATAAAGTAATAATAGCTTTGCGTATTTTCTTTATCCATCGGTAAATACTCATCTAAATTGAAGGTAATTACATTTGAAAAACTCAGACCTTCTTCTTTGTGCATTCGCACTAGCTCTTCATAAACTCGTATAGGTGAAGAGCCTGTAGCAAGACCTAAAATACAGGGCTGATTCTTAGATTGTTTTCTTCGGATGAGTTTCGCAATTTCTTCAGCTACTTCAATTGAGGCATCATTTGAATTCTTAAAAATTACATTATGTATTTTTTCAAAACGTGTTTCTTCAAATTGACCTACAGGTTTATAGTTGATATCTGTTTTGACTCTAGTTGCAAGTGTTGCCATAGGAGGAAATTCTGAAATTAAGATTAAGTTAAAAATAAATAAAAATTGTCATAATTTGCTGTTTTATGCATTATTTTTTGCTGTTTAATGCTTTAAATAGGTTTTTTGTAGATAAAAACAGTATAAAACAGCATAATTTAATTATTTACTATATTTGTATTCAACAAGCAAATTCATGCTAAAAGAAGAAAGATTTAAGACTATTTTAAACGAAGTAGCGCTTCATAATCGCATTCTGCTGACCGATATTGCAGAACAACTTGATGTTTCAATTGATACGGTAAGAAGAGATGTGAAGGAGCTTGATGCTGCCCAAAAACTGCGTAAAGTTCATGGTGGTGCGATTGCCCTAGGTTTTATAACAAGTAGTACACGCAATACCAATATCTATGCACTTAAAGAGAAAACCAAAATTGCAAATAAGGCATTGACCTTAATAAAAAATGGAGCTGTCATTTTTATTGATGGGGGTACCACTTGTTTAGAATTAGCACGCGTAATTCCTTTAGAATTAGAATTGACCTGTTTTACCTTAAGTTTACCAGTAGCGATGGAATTGTCATCAAAACCAAAAATCAAGGTTATTTTTATTGGCGGAGAAATCTCTAAAGATGCCCAAATTTCATTAGGTGCAAACGCCATTCATAATTTAGCAGAAATTAGGGTCGACTTCAGTTTTATTGGTACTGGTTATGTAGATTCAAAATTTGGCTTAACCGAATTTGATTGGGATATTGTTCAGTTGAAAAAAGCCGTGATAAAGGCCGCGAAGAAAACGGTACTTTTGTGTATCTCTGAGAAATTAAATTCTCAACATCGCTATAAAACTTGTGATATTAATGCAATTGATACGATGATAACAGAATTAGTACCAAGCAATAATTTACTTGAAGGCTTTAGAAATAGTAACATACACCTGGTTTAAATATCTTTAATGAAAACGCTTATGTATCTATAGATTTATAGGTGAAGCTAAAACCAAAGTCATAACTTAGAACTCTTAACTCATAACCTGAATGAATTACATTAAAATTACTGAAACTCCCTCTAATCATGATAATTTAGAACAGTTAGACACCGCTTCGATTTTGAATAAAATGAATGAGGAGGATCAGAAAGTCGCTGATGCCGTTAAAAAAGTAATTCCAAAAATAACAGAATTAGTTGATGCCTTAGCGGAGCGGTTTATTGATGGTGGCCGACTTTTTTATATTGGTGCTGGTACAAGCGGAAGACTAGGAATTTTAGATGCTTCTGAAATTCCGCCCACTTTTGGTATGCCTCATGAAAGGGTAGTGGGTTTAATTGCCGGTGGCGATTCAGCCATTAGAAAAGCCGTTGAATTTGCCGAAGATGATAAAGAGCAAGCTTGGAAAGATCTATTAGCTCATCAAATTAATGATAATGATGTCTTGGTTGGTATTGCTGCATCAGGCACCACGCCCTATGTTTTAGGAGGAATCGAAGATGCGAAATCAAACGGTATTTTAACTGCAGGAATTACGAACAACCCCGGTTCACCTTTGGCAACTGATGTTGCTATTCCGATTGCCGTTAATGTAGGGCCTGAGTTTGTAACCGGCAGTACGCGTATGAAAAGTGGTACCTCACAAAAATTGGTTTTAAATATGATATCTACGGCCTTAATGATCAAAATAGGCCGTGTAAAAGGAAATAAAATGGTCAACATGCAATTAAGTAATAATAAGCTTGTTGACCGAGGCACGCGCTATGTTATGGAGGGTTTGGGTATCAATTATTCTGAAGCTGAAGCCTTACTTCAAAAATATGGCTCTGTTAAAAAGGCCATCGATTCTAAAAAATAAAGTGTAGCCCCTACTCAGATTCCACTGCTTTTACAATTTCTTCAGTGAATAATTTATCTGAAGTGTTACCCCAAGAATTAGAAATAAAATTCATCACATCTGCAATTTCAGCATCAGATAATTCCACAGCTTTCATTTCTTTGTCATAAGTAATACCATTCACAGTTATGGGTTGATTTAAGCCGTATTTTATGCCTTTTATGCTTTCTTTTGGATTATTCATAAGATAATCTGATAGCGCTAAAGGCGGGAAATTTTTACCTCTACCCGTACCATCCTTTTTATGGCAAACCGCGCATTTGGATTTGTAGAGTTTACTACCTCTTTGCTTACTTTCTTCTAAAGTAGGATCTGGAAAAGAAAATGAACTAAAGAAGCCAATCATCAATACGGTAGATACAATTACTATTAATTTCATACGTGTTTTTTTAAGATATTCTTATTCTACTTTTTAGGAATCAATTGATAGACTCCTTTGCCTTCAACAGCAACATAAACAATTCCGTCAGGTCCTTCTCTTACATCACGAATACGTCCGAGACCATCCATTAATTTCTCTCTTTTTATGACTTTATTGTCTTCAAAAACAAGCCGTTCTAAATACTGAAAGGCTAGAGAACCTACCAAAAGACTTCCTTTCCAACCATCATACTTTTCTGAAGTTACAAAAGTCATACCACTAGGGGCAATTGAAGGTGTCCAATAATAAATCGGCTGTTCCATACCTTTCATTTCTGTTTTTTCAGTTATGGTTGTGCCGCTGTAATTGATTCCGTAAGTAATAACAGGCCAACCAAAGTTTTTTCCTTTTTGAACAATATTAATTTCATCGCCACCACGAGGCCCGTGCTCATGATTCCATATTTCTCGTGTTTCAGGATGAATGACTAATCCTTGCGGATTTCTATGCCCATAACTATAAATAGCTTTTTTAGCATTTTCATTGTTGAAAAATGGATTGTCAATAGGGATGCTTCCGTCGTCATTAAATCTGTAAATTTTTCCACCATCTCTTGTGATATCTTGCGGATTTGTATCACGAGCACCGCGTTCACCAATTGATAGAAATAAATATCCGTGGTCATCAAAAAGAATGCGCGATCCAAAGTGTTGTCCTTTGGTTGTATTAGGCCCAGCTTTGTACAGTAATTGCTTCTTATTCAGTTTATTACCTTCTATTTTTGCACGCATCAATGCGGTATGTCCTCCTTTTTCAGAACCTTCTGAAGAGGCATAAGAAAGATATATCCAACCATTCTTTTCATAGTTCGGATGAATTGCAATATCGAGTAAGCCACCTTGACCTCTGCTATAGACCTCAGGAACATCTGAAATCTGATACTTTTTACCGTCTTTAAAATGAATTAAATCTCCGGCTTTTTCGGTCACTAAAATACTTCCGTCAGGTAGAAAAGCCATTCCCCACGGAATCTGCATTTCATCGATCAGTAAATTGGCCGAAAATATCTCTTTTAACGGTTTAGAAGCTTGATTTTCAACATTTTGAGCGCATGAAAAATTGAATAGTATAATCCATAGAACCAGAAATTGCACACTTTTTTTCATTTTTGATCGTTGAATAATAATACTAAGGTATAACCAAACCATTAATTTCTAAAATGATTTTATAAGTACAAACAATTACAACTAGAGAATAAACTGATCCCAAATCTACTGTTCTTGCCAAAATTCTGCTTAACCTATGCCTTCTAGAAAAATAAAGCAACTATTTTGTATCTGCTTGATGTTGATGTTTTTTTTAGCATCGACTTCAATGATTGCAAAGAAAACGACGCGATTTTTATTTTTTGAATTACCCACAAGTCTATCCCAGAATTTTTCTTTCAGTGATGAATTCTCTGAAAAAAACGAACATTTACCCAATACTACATTCGCAAATCACAAAACATCAAAGGTTGCCAAGGCAATTAACATGCCTACTATAATTCTTGGGGCTGATCAAGAAGTGATTTGTGCTAATGATGGTAGCACTGTGGCACGATTTAACTTGTGTGGTAATTTTGATGATCGCGTTATAAGTATTACAGGGGGTACCGGCGAATGGCAAGAACTAGTGCCAAGCGGCACCTGTACTTTTGACACTTCTGATGATTGCCCTTCAAGTGGTACAGAATGTAATAGTTCTTGGCAAACCCTAACAACCGCAACTACATTCAGCCTAACAGCAAATACTATAAATACGGCATCAGGCGCTGAATTTAGAGTGCGTACGAGTGGTGGAATATGGAATTATTTCAAAGTATCAAAAAGTACGATTACACAAGATGTGGTCAAAGAAGATTTTGTTTGCGGTGTGCCAGGCCGAATTCAGGTTATTGGTCTTTCAAGTGCCTATGAATATAGCATTGATGGCGGAACTACTTGGCAGGGACCTACTTTTGAAAATTTAGTACCAGGTACTTATAATGTTTTGGCCCGTTTGATTGGTGTACCCGGAGCTTGTGAATATCCTTATGAACCAATTTTAATTGAGCAAAGAGAAATTGCCATCGAGGCAACCTTTATTGACGCAATATGTGCAGGAGATACGGGTAGTGTAACGGTTAATGTAAATAACACAGTAGATGGTCCATACAAATACACTTTGCTTGATAGTAATGGGGTAGCCCAAGAATTTACAGCCTTTTTAACTGCTGACAGCTATACCTTTTCAGCCGTGGGCTTTGGCACCTATGTTGTGCAAGTTGAAACTCAAGAGTGTTCGGGAGACCTGACTAATGGTATTGACCCGCCAAGGCAAAGTCTTGATACTAACGGTAATCCGATTATAATAGGAAGTGGTCTACAAGAATTAGAAGCTTCCACTGAAGTGACTAGTAGTTTTGGGTGTGCGGACATCACAAGTGTTGATATCACTTTAAATGTTACGGGTGGCTCTCCGCCGTATACCTATACAGTTAATGGATCAGGAGGTAATCCTTCATTTACTGGAAGCACTACTCATACGGTTACTTTGGCTGAAGGCCCTGGTACTTATGATTTTGTGGTTACCGATAGTAATTCATGTACCATTCCTGCTTCTTCAAATATTGAAGAACTTGACCCACCCGTTATTACAGCCAATGGGGTAGACGGTACTTGTACAAACGGTGGAGCACGTATTAATTTTAATATCACCAATTCTAACGGATATAATCTTTCTTACCGCGTAAATGCGGCAGACGCATGGATTTCGAATCCGAGTATATCGGTTTCAGCGAGCCCAACCGGTACTACTTATACTGAAATATCCGTGCGATACCAGCAAGATGGTTTTGTGTGTACGCTAAATTTACCTAATGTAACGGTTAGTAGTGAAGGAGTTATTAATGGTTCTGCTACAAAAATTTCTGATAGAATTTGCGATGGGTCCGGTGGCTTTATAGGGGGTCAAATTGATTTCGATCTAGCAAGTGGAGGCTCTGGTAGCGGATATACGTATAGTGTTGACGGAAGCAATTTTGTAACCACAAGATCATTTACAGATTTAGTGCCAGGAACTTATACACCAATGGTTGCAGATGATAACGGATGTCAGGTAGGGTTAAACCAAATTATTATAGAAGATACAGATCCACCCACGGATATTGATTTTATAACCTCAAATAGCAATTGTAACACAGGAACAATTGATTTACTCTTAATTGGAACAAGTAATGCAGCGATTGTTAATTATGCGATAATAAGTCCGAGTGCAATAGATAATGGTTCGAATGCTAATTTTATGGCTTTAGACGCTTCTCAATCGTATATTTTTCAAATAACAGACGCTAATAATTGTACCTATACTGAGTCTTATACACCGCGACTTATTAGTACTATAAGGGTTAGGGTTAAGTCAGGGGGTAATACCCAAATTTGCGATGGTGCAACGGATGGTTCTGCCGCCTTTATAGTTGATGGTTTTGAAAATTCTTACCAATATCGCATAAATTCAGATCCTTTGGTTACGGGTCAATCTTCAGATGAAGTAGCTATTTCCGGATTAGCTGCTGGTACGTATACCATAACCGTAACTGATGAGACTACAGGTTGTAGTGAAATGGCAAGCATAACAGTTTCTGAACCGGCGAATCCGTTAACATTAACTGGTGATGTAACTCCAATGACCTGCGCAAACGGTAATATTGGAAGGGTAGTGGCACAACCAACAGGAGGTTGGGGTACGAATACATATACCCTAGTTTATCCTGGTGGAACAACTGTTGGACCTAAAAGCGGGCCTACTTTCAGTAATCTTTCACTTCCGGGGGCTTATACGTTAAGTGCTACTGATGTAGAAGGATGTACCGCTTCCTATACTTTTAATTTATCGACACTAAGTACACCTACTATTACTTTGGATCCAAGCTCTGATTTATGTTATAGTTCAGCATCTGATGCGACAATAGTTGTTACTTCAACGGCAGGAACAGCTTCTATAAGCACGCATCAGTATAGCATAAATGGTGGAACTCCTCAAGTATCTGGAAGCTTTCCAAATGTAAGTCCGGGTACTTACACCATTGAAGTTGAAGATGGATCTGGTTGTACTGATACAATTGATGTTACCATAAGACCTCAGTTGAGGGTCAATACCTCAATTGTAAGTGAAATTTTATGTTCAGGTTTTGATGGTCGTATTGCTGTTCAAGCATCAGGCGGTTATTTGGCCAATGCAACACCAAAATCATATGAGGTAAGTAATGATAACGGTTTTACTTTTGATGCTCCGGTTGCTTTTGTAGCGAACACATTTTTCTATGACACCAATGTTTCTGGTAATTATATATTTAGAATATCAGATAATGAAGGGTGTACTGCGGTTTCATCGCCAATATATCTTGCGCCTCCAGTAAATATTGACCCAGCAACAGCTATCATAAATCCAATAAGCTGTGGTAATACAAGTAATGGTGCGGTAACTATAATACCCGACGCTTCAAGTGGTATTCCACCCTATGAAATTAGTTTTAATGGCAGTCCATTTTCATCACAAACGGTGTATTCAAATTTAACCACTGGTTCGTATTCGTACGTTGTCAGAGATAGTCGAGAATGTGTTACCATATTAGCTAATGCTGTGATAGGAGCTGATACCACACCAACCCCAGACACAACAATTAGTCAAATTCAAGCTACTTGTAGTGCTGGCACCATAGCAGCTGGTGGTATTCAAATTGATAATGTGGTTGATGGTGTAGGAGACTTTTCTTTTATTATTGAAGATGCTTTCGGAAACCAATTGGTAAGTGTTGATGATATTACCAGAGCTAGCTTACCAATAACTATTAATGACCCTAGTTTGGTGCCTGGTAATTATACAGTTGTTACCCTTGATACTAATGGATGTATTGATAGAGATCCGATTTCCATCACTACTTCTGATGTAATAATTACGCCCATTAATTTTACACCGGCTGTCACTTGTGACGACACGGCTTTTACGTATACGGTACAGGTTACCCCTAATATATTCCCTACGGTTCCGACCTATCAGATAAGAATTCAGGGGCAACCTGGTTTTTATCCATTAGATAATTCTTTCGGTGCTGATACACATACGTTTAGCAATGCAACTGATGGTATTGAATATGGTGTTGCCTATATCGTTGAGGTACTTGATCCTAACGGATGTATTTATGAAAATGAAATTCCGCCTGTTGATGGTTTTTCAGATTTAGAAATTACCGCAACCTCAGGTGGAGCTTTTTGTGATGATGATGGCAACGGTCAAGCCGAATTTACGATTTCAGATTTTACAGGTCCTGATTTAACCATTGAATTTATTGAAGTTGCCACCGATAATGTGATTTCTACTGATAACCCTACAGGACTAACAGGTGGTGCTGGATCTTCCTATACTGGCGCTTTTAATGGTCCACCTGGTAACTATAGAATTTTGGTAACTGATAGCGATGGATGTACTGATGCTGTGAATAGTACAGTTACTATAAATGCTCCTAGTGTTTTTGTAGTTTCAAATATTCCGGCAAATTGTAATGCATTAGGTCAAATTACTTTTGTAGGTAATGGTGGTACACCTTTTACTTCACCTGCTAGCCCGTATTTATATGCGGTTGTACCCCAAGGAGCTCCTGTTGATGAGGATGGCACGGCAACGGCAACGGTATTAGATGATTTTACTGATGAAACCACGCGAGTTTTAGCTGGAAGTCTTACCGGAATAACTTATGATATTTGGGTCTTAGATAGTAGAGGATGTACTTTTAATGTTTCGCAAGAAATAGTTCAGTTACAACCAGCTTTACCAGCTCCTAATTTTGTCGTTGATAATCAGTGTGCAACGGCTTCACCTTCTTTTGATATTATAGTTAGCGTACCTGCTACAATTGATTCACCTCGTTTTACATTAGGAGGAGATGAACAACAAGGTATTTTAAACGGCGCTGTATATGAGTATACCTATACTGTAAGTTCTCCAGGAGATTATGCAGTTACTGTAACTGACGCCAATGGGTGTACAGGTAATGGGGTCGCTGAGGTTTTTGAATTTCTTTTTGCTTCGGGTGGATTTACTACAGGATCTTCTTGTAACAATACCGATGGTACTATTACAATTGTAGCAGAGGGGGGTAGTCTTAATTTTGATTATGAATTAAACGGAACTGATTTTTCAGGAGCCACTGTTGGGCCCATTTCACAATCAGATAATCCTGTGTTTACCAATATGGCACCCGGTAGTTATTCAGTTTTAGTAACAGATCGTGATGTAAGTGATGGCATAGATAATTGTGATTTCTTGGTCGATAATATAAATTTAGAACAGGCCACTGAACCAGTACTAACGCCAAGCTTTCAAAATATTACGTGCTCAGGAGATAATGATGGAAGCATTGATGTATTTGTTAATTCTGGTACTGATGTAGATGGACCTTTTGATTATCGTCTTGTCGATTATAGTACTAGAACTTTAATAACGAATAACAATACTGGTTCATTCATTAATTTAGGGTCCAATACTAATGGCTATGAGGTAGAAGTAGTCTCGGTTCGAAATTGTGTTGCTGTGTCTGGTCGAATTAATATTATAGAACCAGAACTTTTTGAAATTGGAGCGCAAGCAGATCCATTAAGCTGTGCCTCAGGGGCGAATCGTTTTAGTTCTACAAACATTAATGTAACGGTCGACCCAAGTTCTTCAGGAAATGTTGGAACCATAGGAAATTATAGATACAGTATTTCTGGGTTTGATAATTATCAAACCACTCCTGTTTTTGAAATAGTTGACAACGGAAGTACGCAAAACATAACAGTTTATGCCATTGATGCAAACGGTTGTCAAGCAACAGCAGATGTTACCATCAATCCACCAATTGATGTAACTCCATCATTAATGGTTCAATCTCCTTTAAACTGTGGTTTTGATGAAACCGTGCGTATTTCAGTACCGGCATCTCAAACAACAAGTTTCAGAGTTAGTACCGTTGCTTCAATTGCAATTGCAGCTGTTACTAATACAGCAGGTATTGCCTATGTTGATATAGATTTACCACAGGCAGGCGATTATATTTTTGAAGTTGAAGATTTAATCGGTGGTTGTATTTATCCTATCCCTGTTCATACGGTTATTGAACCGAGCGCGCCTAGTGTAACAATTTCTGAATTAGAATCAGTGAGCTGTGATGGTCTTAATGATGGATCTCTTTCTATCACGGTCAATGATTATTCAGGTTTATATCGGTATGAAGTCTATAGCGGCAATGATCCAAATGGAACCACTATTTTAACTTCGAGAGATAATGTTGATACCGCCAACAATCCGGAGACTATTCCTGATTTAGTTGGAGGAAATTATTTTGTACGCGTTATTGCAGAAAGCACGCCATTTTGTGATGCCGACAGTGAAATAGCAACTGTTCGCGCACCAAACGGACCGGTAGTAGTTAATGCTATGCCCATTGGAAATGTGAGTTGCAACAACAATACAGGTGTTATCGAAGCCATTGGCTCTGGGGGATGGGATACAAATCCTTATGACTATCGTCTTTTACAAAGTAATGATGGGGGTACCACATATACCAATGAAATTGTACCTTTTTCAAACACAAATCAATTTACAGGATTATCAGCAGGATTATATCGCGTTGAAATTCGTGACCTAGAAGGTTGTCCTGGGTTTATGAATGTAGAATTAGAAACTGTACCTTCAATTAGTGCGGGCATACGCGAGCCACTGGCATTACAATGCCCTAATGGAAATAATGCCATACTAGAGGCTTTTGACCCGACCACTGGCGATGAGAATTCAGCCACAGCAGGTGCAACTGGAGGGGTTGCTGGAGCAGGATATAACTATCGCTTACTGTACCTTAATAGTAATTTAAATACCGATATTGATCTTGAAGGAGGCTGGCAAAATTCTCCAACTTTCGCGGGCGCTAGTGGGGGTTATATAAGTGAAGGGTGGTATGCCATTGAAGTGACTTCAAGTTTTGATTGTCGCTTTGTTTCTGAAGCAATTTATGTGACCCCACCCGATCCAATTGCACCAAGATTGATTCAATCTCGTGTTTCAGGTTGTGGTGGTTTAGGACAATTACATCTATTTATTGAAAACCATGACCCTGCATCAAATTTTGAATATGAGTATCGCAGTATTCCTACGGCAGACCCTATTAATGACCCATGGACTGATATGGGAACTGGTGTTTCCGAAGTGTTTTTTGATCTTGCAGGAAGTCCAACCGGAATTTTTTACCAATATGAAGTTCGTAAAAAGAATGCTACCAATGTTTGTGAACCAGTTGAAGTTGGTAGAACCTTAACAGATGCTACGGGTGTGTTTTTAGATACTAATGTGCCTGATGATATTTCTTGTGCAGATCAAACCGATGGTAGAATTGAGTCATTTGTTCAAGGTGGTGTGGGTAATGACCAAGTTACACTGTATATAGGTGATCCGGTAGATGCCTCTAATCCGAGCACTTCTGCGACTATTTTCAGAGGTCCGCAAGACCATGGTACTTTTGAAAGTCTACCCGAGGGTAATAATTATTATATTGGCGTAACAAGTGGTGGTTGTAGTGCTATTGACGGCCCTTTTGAAATTATAAGACCTAATCCTATTATTGTTATAGAAAGCACTACACCAGTTTCTTGTGTTGATGGATCTAATGGTTCGGTTACCGTTGAAGTGACCAGTGGTGGCGCAGGGCTAATTCAGTTTGCCATTGGACCTAATTTCAGTGAATTTGTAAGTAATCCTGCAACACCCAATATGTATACTTTTGATGAATTGAATGCAGGTTCTTATGAGATTTTAGTTTTAGATGAAAGTGGATGTCCAGTACGTAGAACAGTTACTATTATGCAACCAGATCCAATCAGTGCTTCGATTGTTAGTAGTACCCCAGTAACCTGTTTAGGTTTTGAAGATGGTTCAGTTCAGATTTCAA
The DNA here is from genome assembly GCA_964554895.1 of uncultured Maribacter sp. GTDB lineage: Bacteria > Bacteroidota > Bacteroidia > Flavobacteriales > Flavobacteriaceae > Maribacter_C. The sequence continues at coordinate 42,766 of CAZKQM010000016.1, forward strand.
TTCAAGGAGGAACTCCTTTTGTTGATCCTATTACCAATGTTACCTATTATGAAACAAGACTAATTGGTCCTGATTCAGATTTTAGTGAACCATTTATAAGAAATGATGCCCTTGTTTTTGACAATTTAATTGGTGGCGAAATGTATTTTATAGAAATAAGAGATGAATTTGGTTGTCCTGCTGATATACCTGTACCTATAGATATTGGTACTTACCTTGAAGCAAGACCACTAATTGATATTGGTTGTGATGGTATGTTCCCAAATAACAATGTAACTATTGTATTAGAAGATTCGAGCATAAGTAATGATGTATTCTATGCATTAGATCCCATTAATCCAACAGATGCAACTACGGCATTGGCGGATACAACAAATACTTGGAGTAATCTAACAGCGGGTGATCATACTGTTTATTTGTATCATATTAACGGGTGTATGTCGATGGTTGAATTTACACTTGAAAATTACGAACCATTGATGCTTAGTGTAGAAAAAACCGGACCCAATGAAGTCACGGCAACAGCCACTGGTGGTTTTGGTAATTACGAGTTTTTCTTTCAAGATGAGTCTACCGGTTCAAATAACGTATTTATCACAAATGCAAGCACTACCGTGAATGTTGAGGTGGTAGATGAAGGGGGTTGTGTTGCCATAGCAAGTGTACCTTTTGAATTTACAGGTATGTTAGAATTTCCAAATTTTTTCACGCCCGATGGAGATGCTTTAAATGATATCTGGGGACCAAGAAATGCCGAAATGTTTCCTAATTTAGAAGTGAAAATCTACGATCGCTATGGTCGACAAGTAGCTGTTCTAAAACAAGTTGAGCGATGGGATGGTCGGTATGAAGGCGACGAATTACCATCTGGTGATTATTGGTATGAAGTAAATGCTAATGACGAAAATAAAACGCGATATATAGGCCACTTTACCTTGTATCGATAAAACCTTTTTTTATCAATAATAAAAGAATAAAGCTTTGTAAAACAATTTATCAGTAGAACTACTATAGTTGCATCCATTAAAATATTGAGCTTATTAAAACAAGTAGAAAGCTTAAATTACTTTTTAGACAGTCTCTTTTTGTATCTTGAATTTCATTTTTAAGATACTTTTTATGAAAAATTATTTTTTCATTAGTTTTTTTATTTTTTTAATACAAGGATGTGCCTCACAGGC